>JAENWE010000331.1 GCA_016650185.1 Vicinamibacteria bacterium
CATCAGAGCCTCGATGGCGTATGTTCTCGCCGCTCCGGCGAACTTCTCCGAGTCGCTCTTCGGCCCGAAATAGACGGGCATGGCCAGAACATCCTCGGCCACCTCGCGGTACATCTCAAGGATGTCCAGGGTCTCCTTCTGAGCCTCCTCGCTGGTGGCGTGAAGGGTGTGGCCTTCCTGCCACAGGAACTCGGTGGTCCGAAGAAACGGCCGGGTCACCTTCTCCCAGCGGACCACGTTGCACCACTGATTGAGGAGTACCGGCAGATCACGCCAGGACTTCACCCATTTGGCGTACATCGAACAGATCATGGCCTCGGAGGTCGGGCGGATAGCCAGAGGCTCCTCCAGTTCCTCACCACCACCGATGGTCACCCAGGCGCACTCCGGTGAGAAGCCCTCCACGTGCTCCTTCTCCTTCTCGAGGAAGCTCTTGGGAATGAGGAGCGGGAAGTAGGCATTCTTGTGTCCGAGGGCCTTGATCCGCCGGTCGAGTTCGGCCTGGAGGTGCTCCCACATCGCGTAGCCGTAGGGACGGATGACCATGCAGCCCTTGACCGGGCCGTAGTCGGCAAGCTCCGCCTTCAGGACGACATCCAGGTACCACTGCGAAAAGTCGACTGAGGGCGGGGTGATCTCTTTGAGCGTGCGTTCTTCCATGATGCGGTTTCTCTTCGGGAGCTTTCTAGATGGGGGTGCGCTTGGGATAGAGCAGGGACCCGGCGATCGAAATCACGAGCACGGCCAGGATGAATCCAAGGGAGGGGCCGATGGGAACGTGCCCGTTCATCAGCCAGGTGAGCAGGGTCATCTTCAGGCCCACGAAGCACAAGACGATCCCGAGGCCGTACTTCAGAAGGTGAAAGACATCCACCGCCCCGGCCAGAAGGAAGTACAGGTTTCGCAGGCCGAGGATGGCGAACATGTTCGAGGTGAAGACCACCAGTGGTTCATTGGTGAGCCCGAAGATCGCCGGGACGGAGTCCACCGCGAAGACGGTGTCCACGATGTTGAGGAACATGAGGGCCACGAACAGAGGGGTGGCCAGGAGCCTTGATCCTTCCCGCACGAAGAAGGAATCTCCGTGAAACTGGGGGGTCACCGGAAGCACCTTGCGGAGGAGCTTCATGGCCCAGTTGGTCTCGGGATCGATCTGGTCGCTCTCGTCACCCGTCATTACCCGAACGCCGGTGACCACGAGGAAGAGGCCCAGCACCCAGACGATCCACTGGAACTGGAGGAGGGCCGCGCCGATGATGACGAACACGCCTCGAAACACCAGGGCGGCCAGGATGCCCAGGAAGAGCACGCGGTGCCTGAGTTCGGGCGGTATCCGGAAGTAATTCATCACCACCACGAACACGAACAGGTTGTCGACGGAAAGCGAGTACTCAACCACGTAACCGGCCAGGAACTCCATGGCCGTGCGCTTCGCGGCCTCCTCGATCGTCAGTCCTGCCGGCGGATGCGCGGACAGGAACGAGACGGACCAGAAATACAGCCCCACGTTGAACAGCAGCGCCACGCCGACCCAGACCACGGCCCAGGTCGTGGCCTCCCGCATCGACACTCGATGGGCCTCTTTGTGAAAAACCCCGAGGTCGATGGCCAGCAGAGCCGCGATCAGCAGAGTGAAGATGGCGTAGAACCACCAGACTTCTGCGAAGGGAAACAGGCGAGGGGCAATCATGACGGAAGCCGGTGAGTCTAATCGCTCTGCCGAAGTCGCCCTGGCCTTGCGAGGAAATCGCTTGCCAATCCCCGACGGAGTGATGGAGAATTCAGCTTGGCTTGCGGGTCGTCTCCTGACGTACTGTTCTCTCCCGAGAAACCGGAGACCCCATGACGTTACTCACCTTGTCCTTGGCCGCCCTTTCCCTGGGCGCGTCAGCCCAGGCTGTTTGTTCCCTGCCCCCCGACGTTCTGTCGACGCCGCATGTCTTCACGAACGCGGATCTGGAGCGGATGGCCGCCTGTCGATATCAAACCGGCGCCGAGTCGCGCCCCGGAAGCCGTTCTCGAACTAGCGGTCCGCCGCCGACCCGGCGCTCGACCGGACCCATGGCAAAGGACGGGGCGGGAGCGGACTGGCGAGCTCAATGGCGAGCGATCGACCAGAAGGCGCGGCGCCTGCGGCTTGAGGCCAAGGAACTTCGCCAGGAGGCAAGTGAAGCTCCGCGCGACCCCAAGAAGCGACCGACAGGGCGGCGATCTCCGTCCCTGCTCGAGGCGAGAGCTCGATCCCTCGAGGCGGAAGCGAAGGAGCTGGAGGACGAGTTTCAGGAAAGGGCCCGGCGAGAAGGCGCTCTGCCCGGGTGGCTGCGAGCCAAAGGGCGGTAGTCCCCCCCTCGGCCTCCGGTGCTCGTGCGTCTGGTACGCTCGCGCGGCGATGAGACGAGTTCGCGTGGCGGTGGGCCCGAATCCCTATGCGATCGTAATCGGCCGGGGAGCGCTATCTGACCCGCAATTGCGACGCTTGCTCCGGGGGGCGGCGAGCGCCCTGGTCGTATCGTCCAGGGAGGTCATGCGCTTCCACGGTCCGGCCCTTCTTGCCGCCTTGAAAAAAGCCGGCCTTGACCGTCCGCGGATCGTGCTTCTCCGCGACCGGGAGAAGGCCAAGACGGTCTTGGAATGGGAGCGAATGCTTCGGGCCATGACGAAGGCGGGGCTCGATCGGTCGAGTCTCGTCATCGCCTTCGGCGGCGGCTCCATCGGTGACGCCGCCGGCTTCGCCGCCTCGACCTATATGAGAGGAATTCGATTCATTCAGATTCCCACCACGCTCCTCGCCATGGTGGACAGCAGCGTGGGAGGCAAGACCGGCATCAACCTCAAGGAGGGAAAGAACCTTGTCGGCTCTTTCCACCAGCCGAGTCTGGTGCTGGCCGATCTTTCGTTTCTGAGCACGCTTTCACCGAAAGAGCATCA
>JAENWE010000332.1 GCA_016650185.1 Vicinamibacteria bacterium
CAGGGGTTTGGCCCGCCCGCAGCCCCTCGGAGGCGGCGTCAGGCGCGCCCGCCTGCTCCTGGAGTGCGCCGGCTGGACGCCCACCGCCGCTCCGCGGCCGCGCGAATGGGTTGGCAAACCGCGCTCGTTTCGCTTACGCCCAGCGGCGTCCCTGAGCCGGACGGGCCCCCGTACCATGCGTCGCGAGGCTGGCCGCCTTGATGCCTCGGTCAAACTCAAATGCCGGCCAGACGGCGCCTCAATGGCGCAATCTGACCGGCGTTTGTCGGGTGCGGATCTAGAAGCGGAAGCCCATCGAGAAGTAATAGCCCCGGGGTGCCTGATAGTCGCTCGCGGAAATCGCCTTTCCGAAATCGGGTCCGAGTTCGAAGTTCCTGCCCGCCACCGGAGTCTCGGTGAAGGGATTGAACGCGACCAGCGAACGGGCCGTGTTCTGGTTGGTGGCGGAGAACACCGTCGAGTTGCCGATCCCATCCTGCGCGGACTGGTCGAACAGGTTGTTGACCACGATGCGGAGGAACACCTGCCCACGCTGCAATCGCTTCACGGGCAGGTAGTAGTTGACGGACAGATCCGTGGCCGCGACCGCGTCAGTCTTGAAGTTTCCGCGGCCGCCGTAGTAGTAGGTCACCGAGGAGGGCGGGGAGAGGTAGCCCGGATTCGTGACGTACGGCCGTGAGTCGACGGTGCCGTTCGACGAGTAGGGCGACCCGGAGTTGTAGCGCTCCAGCAACCCGATATCCAGGCGGCCCGCCCCGCCCAGGCTCTTCTCGAAGTTCGCCCAGACCCGCAGCTTGTGGCGCTGATCGATGGAGAGATCCCCGGTCGGGGTGTTCCAGCTTGCGTTCTTGTACTCGACGTAGGTGAGGAAGTCGTCGGCCACCGGGCCGCTGCCGGAGGTTTCTCCGTTGAAGTTGCCGTGCGAGTTCGAGAGGGTGTAGTTACCACCCAGGCGCACCTTGCTGGTGGCCCGGTACTGGCCCTGGACGATCAGCGCCTTGTAGGTGCGCTCCAGATCGTTGGTGTTCACCACCGAGGCGAAGTCGAACGTCCGGCCAGCGGGGTCTGCGACCGTGCGGCCGGGGAGGATCTCGTCGGTGTAGAAGTCGTTGTAGTCGCGATACACGCCATCCACCCGATACGAGCCCTTCGAGCCCAGTTTCCCGGCGAAGCCCAGGCTGTACTCCCAGGTGGTCGGCGTGGTGATCGTGTCCGAGACTTTCCGGTTCACCCCCGGGTAGCTTGGGTTGCTGCGGAGCGGCCGGTCGGTTCCTCCGTTGGCGTTGAACCATGCGAACACCTGGGCCAGAGCATCGGCCGCGCTCACCGGATTGGGAGTGTTCAAATCCGCGTTGATGGCCGGGCCGCGGTAGACGTATTGGAACGAGGCTGAGCGCCCGGCCCCCGAACCCAGGTCGGCGATGCCGCTGGTGACGGGTATGACGTAACGGGCGAAACCGGCGTTGAGCACGAAGCGCCCGTCGCCCTTCACGTCAAAGCTCGAGGACAGGCGTGGCGAGAAGGCCTGGTCCTTGGCCAGCTGATTGCGCTGCTGGTCCTTCTCATCGGTGCGGTCGAACCGGAGGCCTACGTTGAAGCTCCAGTTGTTCGAAAGCCGCCACGCATCATTGACGAAGGCCGAGTAGGTGCGCAGCTTGCTGCCCTGGGTCGCCTCGAAGATCGGGGTCCACAGGATGTAGGCCGCCGTCGACTGCGTATTTGACGTTCCGGGAATCACCACCGGGAAAAGGTTTTCTCCGCGGATGATCGTGTTGTTGGCCAGGAGTCTGAATTCGCTGCCCGACTGCCAGTTGTTGTTCTTGCGGGAGTCTTCGAAAGCGTCCCCGCCGAAGACGATATTGTGAGAACCCGTGTTGGACGTGGAGAGGAAATACGAACCCTTGAGGATGACGTTACGGTTGTTCCGCCCTTCCTCGTTGAGCTTACCGGCGGCGATGTCTTCCGGCGAGAGGCCGCAAACCGCGCAGAAAGTAGGGGAGTTCCATCGCGCGCTGCCACGCGATCGATCCTGGATCATCGTTCCCTTGATCAGGTCGGTGAAGCGCGCGCCCGAGCCCACGAAAGAAAGCTTCCGCTCTGAGAACTGCGCTTCAACGAAGAAGTTGGGCTTCATGATCCCGGCATAGTGGACGGACAACAGCCGCTCCGGCTGGGAGCTGTCGTAGAAGCTCGCGCGGTCCATCACGTTGCCGAAGGTGTTGTTGGTTTCGTCGCGCCAGCGCTTGGTGATCGAGCCCTTGAGGGTGTGCTTCGAGCTGAGGGCGTATGTGAGCTTGCCTTCGGCCCGCTGGTCCTTGACCAAATTGGGGTAGGCGATGTTGGTGAAGACCGTGGTCGCCGAATCCTCGTTCTCGACGAACTTTCCCGCTCCGAAGAACCAGAGCTTGTCCTTCATGATGGGGCCGCCCAGAGTGGCTTCGTACGTGGGAACGATGGTGCTGACCCGGGGATCCTCGCTGAGATCCTTCTCAAACGGGCTCAGGGTGCGCCAGTTGTCGCTGTCGAGGGTGGTCCGGAACGAACCGCTGAAGTCATTGCCACCGGACTTCGTGATGATGTTGGCGACCCCGCCCGAGAAACGGCCGTATTCGGCGGAGATGGCCGCAGTCGAGGTCTTGGTCTCTTCGATCGCGTCTTCGATGAAGACGAGCGACCCCTGCCCGCGCAGGGTTTCGTTGAGCACCACGCCGTTCATCAGGAAAAGGCCCTCAAAGGACATGGCGCCCGAGAACGTGATGTTGCCGCCCGGACCTGTGCTGGTGGTGCCCGGAGCCAGGAGGACGGCTCCGCGAACGTCGCGCCCGACCGGCAGCTTGTCGAGCTGTTCGGCCTTGTAGGAGGCGGCGGCGGTGGCGCCCTGAGTGAAGTCGCTTGGCGCCTCGGCGGTGACGGTGACCGCCTCGGTCACTCCCCCAACGCTGAGTTGAGCGTCCAAAGGCACCGATTCGGCGAGCTGAACGCGCACCTTCTGACTCGCGGTGGAAAATCCGGCGAGCTCGAAAGTGACGGTGTAGTCACCGGCGGGAAGAAACGGAACGATGTAGTCGCCGTTCTTTGACGAAATGGCGGTTCTCGTTCCCTGTAGAGAGGAGGACGAGGCCGTCACCAGGACCCCCGGAAGAAGTCCCCCCTGTGGGTCGGTGACGTGACCGGTGATGATTCCGGTGGGAGTAGTCTGGGCCAGCGTTTCCGCCGCCGGCAGGACGAGCAATGCGGCGCCGAGCAGGGCGGCCGCGAGGAGGCTTCTTTTTGTCATGGGTGTTCCTTTAGGTGGCCCGAGAGGGGCCTTGGTGGCAGGTTTGTACACCACCGATCTTGACCGCGTCAAGGGACCAGGGCGGACAACGTATTGAACGCGAAGAATCGGCCTTTGGCAGGACTTTCGAACACGTTGTCCACTATCGTTTGATCAGAAACTTATTGAAGACGAGAGTCGTCCCCCCGAACACCTGAGGAGTCTCGTGGCGCCACAGGCACACGTCGAGCAGCCCCCGGTCGATGGCGCCTTGGTGCGTCTTGCAGAAGCGGCGCAGGTTTCCTTCGTAGATGTAGGGCAGTGCCCCGATCGGCTTGAAGGGCTCTCCCGGCGGAATGTAGAAGTCGTTGGCGATCTTGTCGGCCAGGACGATC
>JAENWE010000333.1 GCA_016650185.1 Vicinamibacteria bacterium
ATGCCCTTGACTCTGAGGCCCTGGCTCTTCTTCTCGGTGGAGAACTTGGTGATGGAACCGACGAGGATGTACTTCACACCCAGAACCTTGCCGATCTTGGCCATGGTGGCGGCCGATGGATCGGCGCGGCCGGAGGCGGCGAAGTCCTGCTCGCCCAGAATGGTCGCGAGCTTCTTTCTTTCAATCACACGGAATGAGCCGTCTTCAACCAGAGCGTCGACCAGCTGATCGGCGATCCCCTTGCCGATGTCGTACTGCCCCCACCAGTTTTCGACCGCGCCAAAATCGAAGTCCAGAACGGCAATCTGGGGCCGGGCGTTCTTCTGGGCGAAGACCGGACCGGAGAGGGTGAGCGTCAAAGCCGTGGCGAGAGCCATCAGTGCGGAGCGTCGTTTCATTGAAGAATCCTCCTTGTGTAGAACGGAAGCATGCTAGCAAGGGGCCGGTTCGAAAGAAGCGGCGCGCATCACAAACCGAACGGGACCTCCTTATTTCATGCGGGCAAGATCCGCTTCGGCGGCGATGAAGCCAAAAGCAGCCCACTGTGAACCGCCGACCACGCGCCTGAAAATGGCCTTCGCCCGCTCCATGTCGCCGTTCACCAGATAGAAATTGCCGACGCCGTACCCTTGGGTTGCAACCTGGAGCGGATCCTGCTCGTCGTTGCCCAGGACATCCTCGGGATTGCGTAGACCCTTGTACATGAGCAGGCGCTGGTAGTAGGCGCCGTTGTCGAGGACGTTCATGCCGTCTTTGATGGGCTCAAGGACCTTCTGGGCCTCGTCCTTTTGACCGAGGCGTCGCAGGGTCATATACAGCCAGTCCGAGGTGGCAACCAGCGAGTCGTCGTTGTCGGTCGAGTACTTCATGCACTCGCGGTAGGCGGGAAGCGCCTTCGCGAAGTCTCCCTTCAGGTAGTAGGCAAGACCGAGGTGATAGTGGATATTGAACTTCAGCGTGGCCGAGGGTGACGGCCGGCGGCCGGGCGCGCCATCCGGCTCGCCTTCGTCGGGTTTCCCAACCATCAGCCGGGCCGCCTTTTCGAAGTCAGGGATGGCTTTGTCGAACTGCCTCGTGCTGATGTAGCGGTGGGCGCGATGGCGCAGCAGACGCGCGTCCTTGGGGAATTTCGCGATGCCGCGAGAGAAGACGTCGATGGCCTCCTGGTATCTCGACTGGTACGCCAGTCGTCGGCCCACCCAGATGATGTTCTGGGCCTCGTCCGGGTTCTTCAGGAAGTCTGCGGTGGCCGAAGCCAGGTTGTCGTCCAGGCGCTTTCGCGCATCCGCGGCCAACTCGGGCGCGAAGAAAGGCCGTCCGTCGAGACCCTTGGCTTCGGGCATCATGGCGGCCGCGGCCGCGACTGCCTTCTCGGGGCGCAGGTAGGTGTCGTACCACTTGAGGTATCGCTCGTAACGGTCCTTCTGGTAGCTCGGGGTACGAATGCCGTGGTTCTGCCCCGGGTAGATCACGAGTTCGGTGGGAATGCCTTGACGACGGACGGCCTGATACATCTGCTCGGTATTGAGGAGCGGCACGTTCATATCGGCCTCGCCACAGAGGAAGAGGGTCGGCGTCTTGATGCGGTCGGCATTGAGGAAGGGACCGGAGATATCGAGATAGGCCTTGGGGTTCTTCCAGGGCAGCCCGAGCTCGATCTCGTATTCATACTGATAGTGATCGGTGCCGTAGCCGGCGATGATGTTGGAGATGGAAGCGCCCGAGGTCGCCGCCTTGAATCGCGTGGTCTTTGAGATCACGTGGTTCGTGAGGATGCCCCCATAACTCCAGCCCCCGACGCCCAGTCGATCCGGGTCGGCCACACCCATGCCGATCGTATGATCGACCACGGCCATGACATCGTCGAAGTCGGGCTCGCCCCACTTGGCAAAAAGGGCGTAGCTGAAGTCCCGGCCATACCCGGTCGAGCCGCGCGGATTGCCCGCCACCACCGCATAGCCCTGGGCGGCGAAGAACTGCCATTCGAAACTGAAGGCGGTCGAGAACTGCGAGGTCGGACCCCCGTGGATGCGGAGAATGGTCGGGACCTTGACCCCGGGCGTGGCCCCGAAGGGCCGGGTCAGGAAACCGTCGACCATGGTGCCGTCCTTGCTCTTGGCCTTGAAGCGCTCGACCGGCGCGAGTTTGATGTCTTTCAACACCGCGTCGTTCGTTTTCGTCAACCGCCGCACCGCGGAGCCGTCCAGAACGGAGATCTCGGAGGGGCGGGTCGGCTGGCTCTCGAGGAAGGCGATATGGCCGTTCTGGGTGTCAAACGACTCCACGTCTCGCTCGCCGGTGACGATGCGCTCGATGGCGCCCCCGTGCGCCGGTATGCGGCCGAGGTGAGAGTTTCCACCATCTTCAATCATGAAAAGGATGGAACCGCCATCGCTCGTGAAGAGGGGACGGCCGACATTGCGGTCGAGCGCCTTGGTCATAGGACTGACCGCGCCCGTGGCCACCTCCACGGTGGAAACATGGTTGGATCCGTACCACATGTCGGACACGGCTCCGGCCGCCACGTAGACGATGGTGTTGCCGTCGGGCGACCATGCGGGCCGCTCGTCCTCGCTCGGGTTCGTGGTGATGGCGCGAGGGTTTTCTCCCGGCCTGGGCGCGATCAGAAAGATGTTGGTGTCATGGGTGGTATCCGGCTCGGCTGAACGATTGCTGACGAAGGCGATGGTCTTGCCGTCGGGCGACCACGCGGGCTGCTCGTCGTCGTACGGCCCTGCGGTGATCTGAACCGATGCCTTCCCCTCGATGTCGAACAGGTAGAGGTGAGAGCGGATCTCACGCACGTAGCCTTCGCCGTCGCGCATGAACTGGATTCGGCGCGTGGCGATCGGCTTCGCGGTCTTCTTCTCATCGCCCTTCTCGCCGGTCTTCGGCTCATCGGGATCTGGATCCGACGCTACGAGAACCAGCCGCTTCGAATCCGGGGACCACGCGAAAGACCCGACGCCTGCCTTCATGTCGGTCAGGCGGCTGGCTTCCCCGCCTGCCCTGGGCAGAAGCCAGACTTGAGTCTTGTCGCCTTCTCGGCTGGACAGGAAAGCGATCCACTTTCCGTCGGGTGAGAACTTCGGACTGGTCTCTGCTTTGGGCGAGGTGGTGAGTCGCGTGGCCTCCCCTCCGACGGTCGGAATCAGGTAGATATCGGAATCGGACGAGTCCTTCTTCAGATCCATGGAGCGGACGGTGTAGGCCACGAACGCCCCATCGGGCGATAGAACCGGAGCGCCCACCGACTTCAAGGCAAAGAGGTCATCCACCGAGAGCGGGCGCTGGTCGGCGGCTTGGGTGGCCGGGGCCAGGAGAAGGAGGAGGGCTGAGCTGAGCGAGACGAAGCGCATCGTGGAATCCTTTCGAGAGTGTCCGAGAATCCGAATCGTACTCGCGGTGGCGCCCGGATAGGCGCCCATCCCGGGTGGGCTTGGATCAAGGCCCTCTCTATACTGCCCGGATGCCCACGGTTGTCGTCGCCGGCTCATCCTCCCGAGCCGGAAAAACCGCCCTCGCGGAAACGGTTCTGCGCGGGATGGGAGGCCGTGCTTCGGCGGTGAAGTTCACGACCACGGACGACATCTTCGAAAAGTGTCCACGGGGCACCACTTGTGTGGTC
>JAENWE010000334.1 GCA_016650185.1 Vicinamibacteria bacterium
CTGCGTTTCGGAAAGATGTTCACCCCCTTTGGAGTTTTCAACGAGATTCACACGGCAAAGCCGGCTTTCTTGACGGTCAAAGAAGCGGCGAGCCTCAACAAGAACGATCGGATCGTGGATGGGGGCTTCCTCTTCTATCCACGCTGGGGAGCTGGGATCGCCGCCCATGGTGACGGCGTGATCGGCGGCCGGGATCTGACCTACGACATCCTGGTCGCCAACGGCGATCAACAGGATGCAAACCCCTTCGAGGAAGACGAAAACACCTCGAAATCGCTCACGGCCCGGCTTCGGATGGATGTGAGCGAAGGGGTTCGGCTGGGCTATTCGTTCTATCGGGACCGATTGAGTTCGCCCTCATACACCCTTCTTCAGAGTCACGGCCTTGAAGCAGAATTTGTGAGGTCCAAGTTTCGGGTGCTCGCCGAGGTGGCTTTTGGATCCCTGGGCCTGGCCGGAGGAGGCGCCCAGAAACAAATCGGCTGGTACGTCCAGCCGTCCGTCCACCTGAACAAAGGCTGGACGCCTTACCTGCGCCTCGACTTTGTGAATCCGAACCGCCGTCTTTCGGACGTGGGCGGACGCGACTTCATCGTCGGAGTCAACCTGGAGTTGTCGAAGAACTTCCAGTTGAAGGTCGAGAATAATTCCTTCAAAGGGGGCTCGAAATCGAGCCTCGCCCAATTCCCGGGCCGGGGGTATCACGAGATCAAGGCCGCTGTGGTACTAGGGTTCTAGGATGATGAGACCGCAGACTTTGCGCACACCCGCCTGGGTCGTGGCCCTAGCCTTCATGCTGATGCCGCCTCCGGTCGCGGCACAGACCGTCGATGGCTCGCTTCGCGTGGTGGTCAACAAGGACAACAAGCTCAACTCGATGACCGCGGATGACCTGACTCGCATCTTCCTGGGCAAGAAAACCCTCTGGGCGTCGGGAAACCGCATCGTTCCGGCCATGCCGGAAGAAGAAAGTCCGGCGGGAGAGGTCTTTCTCTCCGTCACCCTGCAGAAGAGCGTGAGTCAGTTCCGCAGCTACTGGAAACGACTTCTCTTCTCGGGTGGAGGCGCCGTGCCCAAGGTATTCAGGAACAGTTCCCAGATCCTCGATTTCGTGGCTCGGCAGCCTGGTGCGATCGGCATCGTAGAGGCCTCGGCCGTGGATGATCGCGTCCGGGTGCTCGAGGTCTCAAAGTAGTTCCTTCTCGCCGGGAACCGATAGTAGACAGAGCGATGTCTCGTTTCTCCCTATCCATCAAGTTCGGAATGCTGTTGCTGGGCGTCGTTCTGGCCGTCGGCATGCTGGTCGGCCTGTTTGTCGAAGCGGGAAGGCGAGTGGCCGTCGATCTGTTCGAACTCAAGGACCGGGCGTTCCCTGAATATGAACAGCTTTCGGCGGCTCAAGACGCCTTCAAGGATTTCACGGGAACGATGGAAGAGGTGGTCACCACCGGCGAGGGCGATCTGGTGGAGGGGGCGCAGAGAAACGGAGAGGACCTGATTAGGCTTCTCAGTTCGGTCGAGGACATGACTCTCCAGGACCGAAGGGAGGAAATTCGGAGTCTACGCACCGCTTTCATCGAGTATCAGCCCCTCGCCATCGAACTGGCTCGACTGGCGATCAGCAACGAACAGGAACAAGGAGGCCTGGCGGGACTCAACTCCGAGAGGATTCGTTTCCTTTCCGCCCGGGTTGCGGAGCTTCGAAGCTCGCTCGAAAGCGGACTCACTCGAGTGGTCAAGGCCCGCCGGTCGGCTCTGGAGACGACCCTGGAAACCACCGTCGCCCTGCTGCGGAACCGGGCCACGCAATCCGGGGCCATCGCCGCGTTTTCTCTAGTGACCGTTATTTGGTTCCTGATCTCGCTCTCCCGGGGCATCGTCTCGCCCATCCGCTCTCTCTCGGCGACCACCCGGGAGGTGGCCCAGGGAAATTTCGCGGCCGGCCGGACTATCGAGCCCGAGGGCAACGACGAAGTCGCCCAATTGGCGCACGCCTTCAAGGCCATGGCCTCCAGTCTCGACTCGACCACCGTCTCGAAGACCTACGTGGACGACATCATCCGCAACATGAAGGACACCCTGGTCGTGGTTGATCGGCGGGAGAAGATCCGAACCGTGAATCGCGCGCTCGAAAGACTCCTCGGGTATACCGAAGCCGAACTCGTCGATCAGCCTTTCTCCATGATCAGTGGGGGGATCCCCGACGAAGCCCTGACGATGTCGGCCAAAGCCACCCTGGAAACGGTGTATCGCGCCAAGAACGGCCGTGAGATTCCGATGTCGTTTTCGACCGGCGTCCTCAAGAGCGCGGACGGAACGGCTTCCGGGATGATCGCGGTGGCTCAGGACATCACCGCCCGGAAACTCCACGAGAAGGAGCTCAAAGAAGCCAAGGTGGCGGCCGAGGCGGCCAACGCCACCAAGAGCCAGTTCCTCGCCACCATGAGCCATGAGTTGCGAACCCCCCTCAACGCCATCATCGGTTACACCGAGATGATGCAGGAAGAGGCCGAGGACAGCGGCCACGACGAGTACGTGCCCGACCTGAAAAAAGTGCACTCGTCGGCGAAGCATCTCTTGGCCCTGATCAACGATGTGCTCGATCTTTCCAAGATCGAGGCGGGCAAGATGGACCTCTATCTGGAGACCGTCGAAGTCAAACCGCTGATCGACGACGTCGTGTCCGTGGTGGCGCCTCTGGTGGACAAGAAAGCCAACAAGCTGTCGGTTTGCCTCGGGCCGAATCTCGGCTCCGTTCATGCGGACGTGACCAAGGTCCGGCAGTCACTCTTCAACCTGTTATCAAATTCGTCCAAGTTCACGGAGCGCGGGACCATCACCTTGGATGTGCACCGGGCCTGGCACGAGGGGGCGGAGAGATTTACGTTCGCGGTCTCCGACACCGGCATCGGAATGAACAAGGAACAGCTGGGGCGGATGTTCCAAGCCTTCACCCAGGCTGACGCTTCCACCACGCGGAAGTTCGGCGGCACCGGTCTTGGGCTGGTGATCAGCCGGAATTTCTGTCAGATGATGGGCGGCGACATCGTCGTCGAAAGCGAGGAAGGCAAGGGGACGAAGTTCACCATCACGCTGCCCGTGGTGGTGAAAGACCCCAAGGCCAAGGTCGCGGCCGACTGACGCCTCATTCCTCTGCTTCGTAGCAGGCGCGGTTCGAGCGGCACAATTCCGGGGAGCAGCAGATGTCGTCGGGGCCGATGACGGTGGCGGTACGGGAACACCAATACTGAGACGTGGGTGAGGACGTGCGCAGATCGACCGCCTGTCGCCCCAGGACGTAGTACATCTTGGTACGGATGCGCCGGCAAGGAACAATCTCCGGCTCGCTGTTCGCCGAAGGGATTGCGGAAGTGGCAAGAGTCTCGTTCATGATGCTTCCTTGTTGCTGGGGTCTAGGCGAGCTGCGCGAGGGTGCGGCGGACCAGAGTCTGCACCAGACCCACCTTGTAGCCGTTATCTGAAAGCGGAGCGGCCCCCACGGTGGCCGCCCGGCCCGCGTCCTGCAGAGTGGCTTCGTTGAGGGGCTTACCCATCAGCGCCGCCTCCGCCCGGTTTGACCGCCAGGGAATGGGGGCCACCGCGCCCAGAACGACCCGGGCATCCTTCACCAGGCCGCCTTCGAGGCGCAGCGCCACCGCCACCGACACCAGAGGCCAGTCGAAAGCCTGGCGTTCGCGGACCTCGTCATAGATCGAACGACCGGCCCCCGCGGGCACCCTGACCTCAGTCAGGATCTCGCCCACCCCAAGGGTGTTTTCCACCTGGGCGTTCTTGGAGGGCAATTGGAAGAACTCGGAGGCGAGAACGGTGCGGCCTCCCTTGGGGCCATCGAAGACGAAACTCGCTCCCAGGGCCACCAGGGCCACCGCGGAGTTGGAAGGGTGGACCGCGTAGGACGGCCCGCCGCCGAAGATCACGTGATAGCGGTTCTCCCCGCCCACCGCGTAGCAGACCTCTCCGCCCTTCTTGAGACACTGGTACTCCTCGAGGCGGTAGTACCAGCAGCGGGGACGCTGCAGGACGCTGCCGCCCATGGTGGCCACGTTGCGGACCTGGGGCGAGGCGGTCTCCCCCGCGGCGATGGCGAGCGCGGCGTGCGTCTTTTTGACCCTTTCGTCCGCGGCCAGGTCGGCGAGTTTCACCAGCGCCCCGATCCGGAGCGACCCGTCGGCTTCGACCTTGATCTCCGAGAGCCCGGGGATGCTCTTCAGATCGACAATCCGGGGCGGCTCGGCGAGATGTTCCTTCAGGTGATCGATCACGTCGATCCCACCGGCCTTGTAGATGCTCCAGGCCTTTTCCTGGACCAGGTCCTTGGCCTGGGCGAGGGTGGTCGGCTTGGCGACTTCGAAGCGGTTCATGTGGGTTAAGCCCTCCGCCGAGCTTCGGCAAGTGCTGCCAGCATGCGGTCTGGTGTGATGGGAAGCGAGCGGATGCGGGCGCCGGTCGCGTTGAAGATGGCGTTGGCCACCGCGGCCAGGGTGGGCACGATCGGCGGCTCGCCGATGCCGGCAGTGGACGTGTTGTTGCCGAGATTGGCCACCGGGGTGAGGATGGAGACCGCCTCGAACATGTCCGTGGGCATCAGGATCTTGTACCACTCCAGGTTCGGGTTCACCATCGTCCCGTAGCTGCGATCCAGAAGGCGATTCTCGAACAGGGCCCAGGAGGCTCCCTGAATCATGGCCCCGATCACCTGGCTTTCCGTGGTCAGACTGTTGACCGGAATGCCGCAGTCGTTGACCGACACCATCTTGACGATCTTGACTTCGCCGGTTTCGGTGTCGACTTCGACTTCGCAGAACTGGGTGCCCGCGATGTCCGGCCGGAGCATTTCGTACTGCGGCTTTCGCTCGGCGGTGGCCGCCACCTGCTCACCCGGGATCTTCGCCGCCGCCTGTTTGAAGGTCAGGCTCTTGGCGGGCCTCGCCGAGACGAAGACCTTGCCGCCTCGCGCGTCGAGCTCCTCGGGCTTGGCGCCCAGGGCCGGAGCCGCGACGGCGAACAGTTTCTGCTTCGCATCGTAGGCGGCCTGGCGCACCACCGGAGAGACGGAGTTGGTGGTGTTGCTTCCGCCCGAGCCCGGGCCTTCCGGCCAGCGGGTGTCGCCCACGTGCATGGTGATGTCCGTGGGGTGGAGACCCAGCTCTTCCGCGGCCACCACGGCCATGGCGGTCCGAAAGCCGCTGCCAATATCCTGGGCGCCGGAGAAGCACTCCACCGAACCATCGCGGTGAATCCGAACCTCGCAGCCCACCCCGCTGCCCCGGGCGTTGACGTTCCATTCGCCGTTCGCCATGCCGATGCCGCGCTTGCGCGGACCCTGAACGTCGCCGGCCTTCTGGTTGCGGCGTTCCCAGCCCATGGCCTTGGCACCCACGTCGTACTGCATCATCCGAATCGGAGAGGACTCGTTCTTGCGCCGGAGCTCGAGCGGGTCCATGCCCAGCTTCTCGGCAAGCTCATCCACCGCGGACTCGATGCCGAAAGCGCCCTGCGGATGCCCAGGGGCGCGCAGCGGTGCGGC
>JAENWE010000335.1 GCA_016650185.1 Vicinamibacteria bacterium
CGTGAAGCGGCGTTTTGAGAAGCAAAGGAAACCTCCTGAAGGAAGGGTGAGGGTAACCCAGCACCGCCCACTGGGCTAGTGTCCCTAGACCGCGAGCTGTCGGATGGCCTCGCGCACGGAGGGGTCGTCGGGAGCGAGAAGGTACAACGACCGAAGAATCTTGAACGCCTCTTCCCCCTTGACCTTGCTCAGTTGAGCGAGGAGGCCCTGGACCCGGGGATCGGATGCGGCCGGGGTCACGAAGGCTCCGACCGGAGATGCGCGAAGTCCGCACCACAGCATCTCGGTGGACTCGCGGGAATCCGGGTCGAGGAACAACGCCTCGCTGGCTTCGGCGATCGCCCGACCAGGGCTGTCCGCACCGAGGTGCGCCTTGGCCCGGGCGAGGTGAGCCCGGAGAGCCTGGGCGGTTTCTTCGCGCGAGGGTCTTGGGGCGTCGGAGCGGAGACATGACTTGAGCCGTGACTTGAGGAGGTTGGTCCTAAGGGCGCGAACCTGCGCCGAGACCTCGTCCATACCGGGGCGGTCAGCCGGATTCTTGGCGATCATCCGGTGAATGAGCGCGGCCACCCGGGCCGGGGTTTCTGGAGCCAGGGTCATGACGGGCGTGGTCGGTTCGGAAACGATATTGAACAAGACCGCGTGGAGGGTCGCGCCACGGAAGGGCTTGAAACCGGTGATGAATTCGAAGAACACCGCGCCACAGGAGAAAACGTCCGACCGCGGATCGGCGGGTTTGCCGGTCGCCTGCTCGGGACTCATGTAATCCGGGGTTCCCAGGATGACGCCCTTCCGAGTGAGGGTTTGATGCGTCTCCATCCGGGCCAGGCCGAAGTCGAGAACCTTGGTGACTCCAAGCTTGGTCACCATGATGTTGGCGGGCTTGATGTCGCGATGGACGACACCCCGGCTGTGAGCGTAAGAAAAACCGTCACAGGCTTCAGCGAAAATCCGCAATCTCGCGGTCAAGGGAATATCCGCGGACAGTTCAACCAGGCGCCTCAAGTCCTCTCCCTCGAGTAGCTCCATGGCCATGAAGAGCCTGCCATCGGTCTCGCCCAGATCGAAGACCTTGACCACATGGGGGTGATCCATCCGGCCGATGGCCTCGGCTTCCCGCCGAAAGCGCTCCTGGATCTCGTCGCTCGCCCCCTCGAAGGGCAGGGTCTTGAGGGCCACGATGCGGTCGAGAACCGTATCCCGGGCTCTGAAAACCATGCCCATGGCCCCTTCACCGAGTTTTTCCCCGAGTTCGTATCGTCCGAGACGCGTGGGATTCATTGAGTTTTGTGGCTCGTCGAAACGAGTCGTGAACTTCCTCGGAGATCTATTCGGTGTACCGCAGAAGGATGACGGACACGTTGTCCTTTCCTCCCGCCTCGAGAGCGGCGGCAATAAGGGCGGCGCAACCGTCGGCGAGCGACGCTTTCTCGTTCGCGAGCATGATCGACTGGATCGCATCGTCGTTGATCATGGAGTGGAGACCGTCAGAACAGATAATGGCCATATCGCCGTCTTGGAGGATTTGTTCGACCGCCTGGGGCTCGATTGTTTCCTTGGCCCCCACCGCCTTGGTGATCACGTTCTTGAGCGGATGTCGCTCGATTTCCTCGAGGGTGAGGATGCCTTCCGACCAGGCGGCCGTGACCCAGCTATCGTCGCGAGAGAGTTGGGAGAGGACGTGATCGCGGAAAAGATAGGCGCGGCTGTCTCCGGCCCAGCCCACGGTGAGGACATTGCCGGCGACCAGGCCGGTGACCACCGTGGTGCCCATGCCCGTGTACTCTTCCTGGCTGTCGGCGGTCTTGAAAACCTTGCGGTTGGCGAGCTTGATCGCGGTGCAGAGCCGATTCCCGTGGAACGAGAGATTCACATCGAGGCCGTAGGGCCAGGTGATTTCCTTTTCCTTCTCGCTCTTGTCAACGAAGCCCTTGATCGTTTCAAGAGCGAGCTTGGAGGCCACCTCTCCCGCATTGTGGCCGCCCATTCCGTCGCAAACGACATAGAGACCGATGGCGTCATCGACGTCAAAGTTGTCCTCGTTCAGTTTCCGACGACGTCCGACATCTGTCTGGCCGTAACTCTCTAGCACTTGCCCTCTTTTCTTCAGAACCGAGCAGGCGACTCTGAAAGACCGGTTTGTTGGACCCTCAGGATAACGGCTTTGGAAAGTTGGGTCAAAGATGCCGGGTCCCGGCGGCCCAAACCCGGCCGGCCATTCGCGAAGAAAGCCTTGATGGCGCGTTTTGGGGGAGGAACTTGCTGCTCGTTCGTGTCCTTGGGGACGATCAGGACCGAGCGCCAAAATCCTGGCGGGCCGCTTCCAGGAGCGCACCCGCCAACCGGCGGATGGACGTCTCGTTCTCGCCTTCGATCATCACCCTCAGCTTGGGCTCCGTCCCGCTCCATCGCACCAAAATCCGGCCTCGACGCCCCAGGGATTTCGAGACCGATCGCATGGCCACTTGAAGTCTCTTCATCTCTTCGATCGGTCTGCGGCGAGGAAAGATGATGCTTTCCAGGACCTGAGGCACTCTCGTCATCGCCTGGGCGGCCAACTCGGAGAGGGGCTTGTCCTTGCGAAGCATCAGGGCCAGCACCTGGAGGGCGGCCACGATGCCGTCGCCCGTCGATGCATGGTCCAGAAAGACCAAATGCCCCGACTGTTCTCCGCCAAGGTTGAACCCCCCTCTTCGCATGGCATCGACCACATGGCGATCGCCCACCGCCGTCCTCACCAGCTTGATTTTCCGCGCGGCGAGGGATCGTTCGAGCCCCAGATTGCTCATCACCGTGGCCACTACCGTCGACTTCTTGAGAAGCCCGGTCTCCGCCAGTTCCAGAGCGCACATGGCGAGAACCGAGTCGCCGTCAACCACCTGACCGCGCTCGTCAACAAGGATCACCCGGTCCGCGTCGCC
>JAENWE010000336.1 GCA_016650185.1 Vicinamibacteria bacterium
GAATGGACCGGAGGGCTTCCGGTAAAGGGGGGCGATGCTCTCGAGAAACACCCGATCGCCGATGTTCCAGCCATAGCGTTTCGCCAGGCTGCGGCCGATGACGCAGCCGCGCAAATCCTCCATGAAGCCTCGAAACTGGTCGGGTGCTATGACCAGCTCGGGATTCATCGCGAAGTAGGGCTCGGCGTCGATCGCCACGTTGTTGAAAGCGTTGGTCCAGTTCGGACCCGACTCATCGCCCACGTCTTCTTTTCGTGCCGGGAGCAACCCTCCGAAGAGGCCCAGGGCGGCCACGCGCACGACGCCCGGCACCCGCCGGATCTGCTCGGCGTAGGAGAGAGGAAGAACGATCATCGGGCTCACGGCGTTCTTCACCATCAGCCGTTTGGGACTGCGCGTTTCAACTGCGCGGTTCAGGCGGGCCACGGCGCTCTGCAGCGTGCAGAACATGAAAACGCAGAGCGCCATCGAGATTACGGTGCTGCCCGTCCGCACCCAGGTGGCGCGCAGGTGTTTGAAGACGAAGGGGAGGAACTTCAAGGGAAGTCGCCAAGTATGGCCGTGTTCATCGACGCATGCCTCCACATCCTGGGCATCGTTGGCCGGCCTCAACGCTCATGTAGAGCGCTTTGGTCGCGTAGCGGGAACTCGAAGGCCATCGGATGAATTGTTCTCGGGCCTGCACTCCGCCTGAGCTTGAAGACGGCAAAGCCAAAGTCGCGATAGCCGGGAAGGGATGACCACGTTTCCTTGGGCAGGCGAAAACGGGCGTCGAGCCGGTTGAAGTCGGCGACGGTCGGGACGAAGGAGGCCTCAAAGGCTCCAACGTCATGAACAACGAGCGGAGGCGCTGATACCGGAGCTGCACCGACGGGCCCAGCTTTCATGGATAATTCCAGCGGCGCGAAGCCCGAGTCCATGTCGTCAAAAAAACGCGGATATTCCTCGAGACTGATGAAGCGAACGGCATCATCGGGCGAGGCCTCTGGCGCCGGAATCGGCAAGATCATTGCCAGGTCGTCCTGAGCTGCCAGTTCCATGCTGTAAACCAGGTACTGTTTCCCCGAGGCTGACATGCGGGCAAAGATGTTCGTGCTCGAAACGTGTTCGATGGGTTGAGAAAAGCAGCACATCGTCAGCACTCCGTTCTTCAGGTGTCCTGAGTAGGCGAGCAAGGCACGGCGGCCTCACTGACGCCTGACCTCCAGTGGTCGGAAGGCGAGGAAGACGATACCTTCCGCCTGAAAACATGCACGACCGCGGCGAATCCCTCGGCCACTTCAAAACAGCTACGACCGGCGCCAAGCGCCGACCCACCGTGACCGGCCAGCGCGAGCGGAGGCTGCGGGGTTTGTGGAAGACGAAGGGCAGGAACTCCATCACCGCGCTCTCACGCTTCGACGATCAGTCGTCCTGCAGGGCCTTGCCAAACATCGGCTTGCCGCCGAGAGACGTGTAGAACGATGCCACCATCAACGCCGCGAAGAATCCGAGGACCGCGAAGGACCGGCCGGCGTACCACGCGGACCAGTCGAGGGTCATCGGCGTGCGAACCAGCACGTAGAAGGTAAACAGGAGAACGGTCGACGAGAAAAGCCCGAAACGGACCAGAACCCACATCAGGATGACCAGCGTCATCCCGGTCGCGACGGTGACGACAAGCCGGTCCTCATTCTGCGCCATCCCAAATGCGCCCATGGCCAGAAAAAAGAGCGAGAAGACCAGGAGCGCAGCCCACGCTCGCTTGAACAGGCCGAGAAGCAGATACAGGAAGAACAGGATCAGGAGCGATTGAGTGAGTGCTACGACTGGGCTCAGGAAGAAGAAAAACGCCATGTGCCAGGGCGCACTCAAGGTGGTGCTCAAAAGCTGGGGGCTCAGCGGCGTCCATCCGAGCGCGGCTGGGACCAGGCGGACGATGGGGAACTGCAGGGCGATGGCCAGCCCGGCGAGCACACCCACGAGCACATCACGACCCACGATCGGGTCCTTGTAGCGGCCGGCCAGCAGGCGACTCCAGGAGATGAGGGCGTCGGGCCAGCGCCGCCGCACAGCGGGCTCGAGCGCCATATACGTGAGCCAGACCCCCATGCCCGTGGACAGCGCCTGGCCCACGATCTGGAGGATGAGATGGAACTCGGGGAGCGCTTCGCTGGTGTGGTCCGCACGGAACAGGTGGGCGAGGGTCAGAGTGACGAAGCCGAACTGGGCGAGTCGAAACGCTCCGCGGCGGTCTCCCCTCCCGAGCCGCAGGTTACGTCGCACGAGCACAGCGGCGCCCACGCTGACCGCGACGAGAAAAGCGCCAAACACCACAGCGGCAAGCCACACCAGCGAGTGGCTGCGCGCTAGGGTGGACGAGGCCTGCACCCAAGGACCCTTCACTTCAAAGTAGACAGGTCGGCCGCGGTAAGAGGCAGCCTCGAAATGGAGTTGGACTTCCGGCTCCTCAGGGCTCGCGCCGTCCCAAGCCGCTTTGCGATCGGAGTCCACAGGGGCGGCCCAGGACGATGCCACAGGCCGAAGCCTTTGGGGATCGAAGCCCGACTCCGTGATCAGAGCGCGCCAGTCCGGCTCCGCCCAAGGACCGGCAGCGACCTCGAACCGCGGTGGAACTGCTACAAGGCTTACGAGCCGGCCCTGGGCGTCGAGAACGATCTCCTTCATCCCCGGTGTAATGAGCGGTGGGTCCGTGCGGGTGACGCGGCCGAGCTCAGCCGGGCTGAGGTTGGGCAAGGTCAAGATCCAGCTCTGCGACCAGAGCAATGCCTGGCTCTGACGGTAATAGAAACGATACGGTCCCGGCCAGATCCTGCCGAGGCTTCGCCACCAGTCCGGCGAAACGTACTCGCGACGGGCGTAATCCACAACCTCGCGGTCGACCTCGAAGCCATACGCCTCGTCCGCCGGGGCTTCACGGTAGCCAAGGCGGCTCAACACCTCTTTGGCACGCTCGACTAGAGCCTCGGGGGGTTTCGTGAGCGGCGCCACGTGATAGAGCATGGCGCGCTGGCACAGGCCCGCGACCAGGACGAGCCCGAGCAGGCCGGAGATAAGACATGCCCAGGCCACCGCCGGTCGCAGGTCGCCCACCTTCGAAGCCGCCGCGACCATCTCGGGCGACGGCGTCTCGCCCGCAAGAAGGGCTGCCTGCAGCGGATCGCCACCCGGCAGGGAGGCGAGAACGATGCGTGCCGAGGCGGGCCTGTCATTCGGATCCCGAGCGAGGCAGCGCAGTACGACGCGTTCAAGACCGGGGTCCACGTCCCTGGCGCTGGTCGAAAGACTGGGCGGTTTGGTCTCGGCGTGAAGAGCGCGAAGTTCGTTCAGAGACTTCGCCTCGAAGACCCGCTTCCCGGTCAACATCTCGTGCAACACCAGACCGAGGGCGTACACGTCGCTGCGCAACGACGCGCCTTCGCCCGTCAGCTGTTCCGGCGCCATGTAGTGCGGCGTGCCCGACATGTCGGCGACGCCACCACCTCCCGCTA
>JAENWE010000337.1 GCA_016650185.1 Vicinamibacteria bacterium
AGCACAGGACACATGGCGTCGTGTCAAGATAGTGCGGACCCTGGCGCAGGCTTTCAAATCAACCCTGTGACGGGAACCTCGGAGCATGAAGACCACACCTCTTTTCGTGTCACTCGCCCTGGTTTGTTCCGGCGCAATGGCGTATGCGCAGGCTCCTCTCGGCGCGGCCCCCGGTGTTGCGAGCGGGGGACCGAGGGGTTCGCCACCGCTGATCGTTGTTCTCATCAAGGTCAAGGGCACGATCAATCCGGCGACGGCGGGCTACATCGCTCGCGGCATCGACGAGGCCATCGCCGCGAAGGCGCAGTGTGTCATCCTCCAGCTCGACACGCCCGGCGGCCTGCTCGATTCGACCAAGGACATCGTGCAGAGTTTCTACCGCTCCGAGCTTCCGGTCGTGGTCTATGTGGGCCCCTCCGGAGCAAACGCCACCAGCGCCGGAGCCTTCATCACCCTGGCCTCGGACGTGGCTGCCATGGCGCCGAACACCAGCATCGGCGCGGCCCACCCGGTCTCGATTGGCGGGGGCGGCGGGGCGGAGAAGGTCGATGATGTGATGAAGCAGAAGCTCGAGAACTTCACCATCAGTTACATGGAGACCATCGCGCAAAAGCGCGGGCGCAACGTGGAGTGGGCAAAATCGGCGGTGCGCGACAGCGCCAATATCACCGCCGAGGTGGCGCTCTCCACGAAGGTGATCGAAATCATCGCCAAAGACGTCCCGGACCTGCTCCTTCAACTGGAAGGCCGCACGGTGAAGGAGCGGGCGCTCAGGACCGAGGGCGCCGAGGTCCGGGAAATCCCGATGAGTATGCGCGAGCAGGTCTTTCAGATGGCCTGGCGGCCCGAAGTGCTCATGATTCTGCTCCTCATTGCCATCTACGGCATCCTCGGTGAGGTCTCTCATCCGGGCACGATCATCCCGGGCGTGGTGGGAGCGGTAGCACTTGTCCTCGTTCTCTACATGTCGGCCGCGCTGCCTATGAACGCCGCCGGCCTCGTTCTCATCGCTCTGGCCATCGGGCTGTTCATCGCCGAGGCCTTCACACCCGCGTTCGGGCTGTTGGTCGGCGGCGGCGCCATCTCGCTCTTCTTTGGCCTCCTGATGCTGTTCGACCGGGCCGATCCTCTGTTCCGGCTGTCGCTCACCTTCATCATCCCGGCCACGGCGGTCACCGCGGGGTTCTTCCTACTGGTGATGGGCGCCGGATTGCGCGCCCAGCGGCTGCCCATCAAGGCGGGTCGCGAGATCATGATCGGGAAGACCATCCCGGCCCTCACTACCATCACCTCCCAGAGCGGGAAGGTCTTCGTGGAAGGTGAATACTGGAATGCGGTCAGCGAGACGACTATCGCCATGGGCGAACGCGCCGAAATCGTGGGCCTCCAGGGGCTGACCCTGAAGGTGAAACCCGCGACCCCCGTCAATCAACAAGAATAGAAAGAACGATCATGGACCCAATCCAATCGCTAATGAACTCCGTCGCCTGGGTGATCCCCATTTTCGTGCTCCTGAGCTTCGTGCTGCCCTCGATGTTCCGCATCCTGCGCGAATACGAGCGTGGGGTCATCTTCCGGCTGGGCAAATTGGTCGGCGCCAAGGGGCCGGGCCTGGTCATCCTCATCCCCTTCGTGGATCGCATGGTCAAGGTGGACCTGCGCATCGTCACCACCGACGTGCCCAAGCAGGAAATGATGACCCGCGACAACGTGCCGGTATCCGTCGACGCGGTGGTCTATTTCCGGGTGATGGACCCCGAGGCCGCTATCGTCCGAGTCGAAAACTTTCTCAAGGCCTCTTCGCTGATCGCGCAGACCACGTTGCGCAGCGTCATCGGCCAGTCCGAACTGGACGAACTTCTGTCGCAGCGCGAGAAGATCAATCAGCAGCTCCAGGAGATCATCGACCGCCAGACCGACCCGTGGGGAGTCAAGGTGTCGGCGGTCGAAGTGAAGGACGTGGTGCTGCCGGAAACCATGAAGCGCGCCATGGCCGGGCAGGCCGAGGCGGAGCGCGAGCGCCGCGCACGGGTCATCAACGCCGAGGCGGAGTTTCAGGCCGCGGAAAAGCTCGTTCAGGCGGCGGCGATGATCAGCGCCCAACCCATCGCCCTGCAACTTCGGTTTCTCCAGACCATGAAGGAAGTCTCCGGCCAGAACAACACGACCACCTTCTTGCCCCTGCCCATGGAACTGTTCACGCCCTTTCTGAAGCAGGCTGCGGAGGTCGCCGCCACGAAGGTTTGAAGCCCCGGACCGCGCCTCCCAAGCGGCTGCCGGTCAGTCTCTGATTTCGAACGAGAGCAACAGGGTGCGCTGAAGGCCGCTGAAGTTGTCGTCGGACAAGAGCAGGATCTCTGTTTTGCCTTGGGCGTTCGTGAACGTCGTGATGCCCTCGAAGTTCTCGGCGATGAAAGGTGCTTTGAGCTCGGCGATTACGCTGCCGCTAAGAGTCGTTTCCGGCCGTACCTGATCCCCATTGACGCGAATGATCCGGGAGCTGATGCTCGTGGGACTTTTAGCTGACCAGTAGCGTTCCAGCACGAGCAGATCGCCATTGGGGAGGACGGTGGCGTCAGAGGGCTCAAAACCGGGCGCGCTCGGCGTCCACTCGATCTTGGCCCAGTCCCGGCCCTGACGCAGGAAGCCCTGAATGTGGCCGCTTCTGGTCGCCATCCGTTCGCTGATCGCGAGGACACGCCCATCCGGCCAGTTGGCCAGGGATTCAAGACCCCCATTCGGCGGCGCACCCGAAAGCGAGCCGGGAGTTTCGAACGCCTGGGCGGGACCGGTGAGGTCGGGGCCATACGCCCATATGCGGTGGCGTCTTTCGAAACCGATCAGGACCCGCCCGTCCGGCAGTCGGGTAATGGATTCGGCGTCGCCCGTCAATTTGCCCTCCACCATTTTCCCCTCCAGGTCCACGAGAGGCTCGATGGCGGCCTGATCGATCCCTCGCAACCGGGCGCCCTCGAAAACGAGTCGCCCCGTGAACTTGTCCCCCTGGTCGGTGATGGCGAGGACGCGCCAACCGCCTGGACTCGGCTGCACCGCAAGTCCGGACAGTCCGCCAAAGCCAGGATCCTCGGAGCGCAGCGCCACTCCTCCCAGAAAACGGAGAGCGCCAACCTGATCCGCCGCAGGGTCGGCCATCGAGAGGGGCACGCTCTGGGCGGTCAGAGTAATCTCACGTCCGGACTTGGGGGCCGTTTCCGCGAACGCCAGGCCAAGCAGACCCAAGGCGAGCGCCAACCCGATGACCCGTTCCAAATCCCTCTCAGGCAGGAAACCTTGAACTCTCGAAGCGAAGTCGGAACCGGCCTTTTGAACTCTCGACATGTGCAGCGGACCCTAACGGAATCCGGCCCCGCGAGGGTAGCCGTCACGCTCGAGGCGGAAGTCGATGAGTCCATCTGAGATGGGAAAGCCTCTCTCCCGTCTCGCCGGGATCGCCCTCGGTTGGAATGTCCTCGTGATCCTCTGGGGCGCGGTCGTTCGGGCCACCGGCTCGGGCGCCGGGTGTGGAGCCCACTGGCCCACCTGCAATGGTTCGGTGGTCCCCCTCGCGCCCTCAGTCGGGACTCTGGTCGAGTATTCGCATCGTGCGACCAGCGGGATCGCCCTCCTTCTGGTGGCCCTGCTCGCCCATCACGTGTTTCGCCATCGGGAGAAAGGACACTTGGCCCGGTTCTGGGCCTCCGCCGCAATGGCTTTGATCCTGAGCGAGGCGGCTCTCGGCGCCGGCCTCGTTCTGTA
>JAENWE010000338.1 GCA_016650185.1 Vicinamibacteria bacterium
AATCAGAAACTCACCATCCGCGTGAACTTCACCACCAGGCTCCGCCCCGGAACCGGGGCTTCGGGAGTCGCGAAAGCCTGCTCGTTGTACACGATGTAAAGATCGGAGAGCGGACGATGAATAAAGTTGAAGCGGATGTTCGTGTTCCGCACCTTTTGATCGTAGTCGTACTGGATCAGGGCGTCGAGAAACATGTTCCGGCTGAATGAGTAGTTGCTGCGCACGGTCAGAAGGCTCTGAACGAAGTGCGCGTTCAGGGAATCGAGATCCACCTTCGTCCGCGAGAGCCCGGCCGAAATGGAGAAACGGTAGTTGGGTCGAATCCGGACCTGCGGGGAGATGATGGTCTGACGACCGTTCCACAAACCTCCCTTGCCCAGATCGAGGTTGACGGACAGCTTCCGGCTCGGATCGGAATTCAGCTTGAACTGATGGACATGCCAGTCGTAGAAGCCCTTCGGGATCGGCGCAGAATCGCGATGTATCTTGAAGGGCCGGACGAGAGTGTCGGCCTGCGGATTCGCCGAGTATTCGAAAAAGCCGCCGTTGCTCAGAAACACCGTGAAGCCGTTGTGCAGCCTCTTGGCCAGGAATTTTCCGTGAAGGTCGTTGAAATAGTTCCACACGATGTGCGGATGCAGCTCCCGCACCCCGAACCGGCGGAGGGCTTGAGGCCGAGGTCGCAGCCCGAAGTCGGTGAAGGTCTTGCGAATCCCCGTCCTCCTCAGATACCCGAGTTCGTCATTGAACTGGGGATCGATCTGCATGAATCCGGCCTTCACGTGGACGAAATTCCCCTCCCGATTCAAAGACGTCCGAACCGCCGATTGCCCCCCGTGGCGACCAGGGCTTTCACTCTTGAGCGCATAAGCGCTCCAGTCCAGATTGCCGGGAAGGCGAATCGTGGCGTCCAGTCCGTAGACACGGTTGTAACTGTCATCCCGGCCGGTGGCCTGCCGGGTCATGAATATCGCGCCGAAGTCTGAATTCTTGAGAATGTTGCGCCGGATCCGCAGCACGCCCCAGAGGTTCGACGGCTCGGCCGAAACCTCCTTGGTGTGCGCGAACAGGCCGCCCACCGAAAATCCACCCAGGCGGCCGGTCAGCCTCCCGCCCGCGGTGATGGGGATGGGCGTCCCCTGCGAGGAGAGGCCTATCCGTCGCGAGAAGAAGGGCAGCAGATCCTCGTCGGGAGTCGGGGCCAGCACCACCCCAGTGTTTCGCGCCGCATCGCCCACGTAGAAGACCCCGGAGTTCTCCAGAAAGAAATCGCGCTTTTCGGGGAAAAACTGGGAGAACTGGGTGAGGTTCACCTGCTGCTCGTCCGCCTCGGCTTGCGCGAAATCGGGGTTGATCGTGGCGTCCAAGGTCAACGAGGGCGTGAGGGCTCCTTTGAAGTCGACGCCAATGTCCCCGCTTTGATCGAAAACGCCTCCGGTCGGACGCACCGTGCTGCCCGCCACATAGGGCTTGACCCGCAGGTCGCGCCCGGGGGTGCCGGCGTCGAGCCCGGTCAGGTCGCCGCCCAGCGACATACGGGCGAAGGTGTAGGCGCGCGGAATGAGAGACCAATAGCTGACTTCGTTCTTGCGCCGGATTCTTCGGGCGAAGTTCACTCCCCAAGTCGCCTGGTCCGACGGTTCAAAGCGAAGGGCCTTGAAAGGGATCCTGATCTCCGCGATCCAACCGTTCTCCACCTTCCGGGTGGCGACCCACCACACCGCGTCCCAGCTCGCATTGATCTCGCGGCCCTCGTTCGCGAACTGCTGGTCCGCCTTGGCCCCTTCGGGGTTGGTGTAGAAGATGTACCCGTTGCGGCGGTCTTTGAACGTATCCAGAGCCAGACCGAAAGTGTCCTGCTCGTCTTCCTTGAAGTCCTTGCGCAGGGCGCTCACGATCAGCTTCTTCGGCTCACGGTCGTGGCAATACGCGGCGATGTAAAGGCTGTCCGCGTCGAAGGCGATGCGCACCTCGGTATCCTCCGAGGCGGGAGCGCTTTCCTGGGGTTCCGATTGGACAAAACCAGAGACGGGCTTCGCCACCTTCCACACCTCATCGTCCAGCACGCCATCGAGCTTCACCTCGGTCGCCGTCCGGGTGGCGATCGTGCTCAGCCGACCTTCGATGGACCTCCCGGACTGGAGCGTGTCGGCAACAATCGGCGTCACCGATATCGCCAGGAGGAGAAGGGATAGGAGCGGCCTCTGTGGGAGCATTGGCGCGGAGCTTACGGGACTCGCCGGCCCTGGGGGCGCAACCGGGCTTTCGATCGACGCATTCGAATCCAAGGGCCGAAGCGAGGCATCTTTGACCACGGCGAAGCCCTGAACATAGGATGCGCTTTTCCTATCTGCACAAGATCTTCGAATCGCAGACGGCCGGCCGCCCCAAGGTCAGCAAACCGCAGCGAGGTAACGCACCATGAAACGAATCGAGACTCTGGCCGCGCTGGCGTTGGTGCTGGTGTTCGTCTCGTCAGACTCATCCACCGGGAGCGAAGCGCCATTCGATCTCGTCATCACCGGCGCGCGGATTGTCGATGGCTCGGGGAACCCCTGGTACCGCGGCGATGTCTACCTTCGCGGAGATACGGTGGCCGTCATCGATATGGCCCACCGCCGATTCGCGGCAAAACGCAAGATCGACGGAGTGGGCCTGGTTCTCGCCCCCGGTTTCATCGACATCCACACCCATGCCCGGCGGGCCATTCTCGACATCCCCACCGCGGAGAACTACGTCCGTCAGGGCGTCACCACCCTGATCGAAGGCCCGGACGGCAGTTCGCCCGTTCCCTTGCGGCCCTTTCTGGAAGAGGTCGCGAGGGTGAAGACGTCGGTGAACTTCGGCGCGTTCATCGGCCAGGGCTCGATCCGGACAGCGATCATCGGGCCCAACGACCGCGAGGCAACCGCGGAGGAGAGGGCGCGAATGCTGGAGATGGTGCGTCAGGGAATGCGGGACGGCGCGTTCGGTCTGTCTACGGGACTCTTCTATGTCCCGGGAACGTTCACGCCCACCGAAGAGGTGACCGCCCTCGCCCGGGTGGCGGGCGAGATGGGCGGCATTCACATTTCTCACATGCGCAACGAGGCGGCGGATGTTCTGAAGAGCGTGAATGAGACCATCGCCATCGGCGAGGACGGACACCTGCCGACGCAGGTGACGCACCACAAGATCATCGGCAAAGGCAATTGGGGCGCTTCCACGGAGACCCTGGCCCTGGTGGCCGCGGCTCGGGCCCGAGGCGTGGATGCGACCATCGATCAATATCCCTACACCGCGTCGTCGACCGGCATCAACGCACTGCTTCCGGCCTGGGCGCAGGATGGGGGCCGCGACGCCACCCTGAAGCGGCTCCAGGATCCGGAAACGCGGGCGCGGATCAAGGCCATCGTGATCGACAACATCCGATTCGATCGCGGCGGCGGCGATCCGAAGAACATCCAGATCGCATCCGCTGGATTCGATCCGACCCTTGCGGGAAAGAACCTCGCTCAGATCACGGCGGCCCGCGGCGCCCCGGTCACCATCGAAAACGCCGCCGACACCGCCCTCGACATCATCGAGAAGGGCGGGGCTTCGGCGATCTTCCATGCCATCAGCGAGGAGGATCTGGTCCGGATCATGCGGGATCCCAATTCGATGGTCGGCTCGGATGGCGAAGTGATCCGCTTCGGGGTGGCCGCCCCACATCCGCGCGGCTATGGGACATTCGTGCGCGTCCTCGGTCGCTACGTGCGTGACCTCAAGGTCATCACCTTGCAGGACGCGGTTCGGAAGATGACCTCGTTCCCGGCTCAGCGTCTGGGTCTGTTCGACCGGGGCCTGGTCCGGCCGGGCATGAAGGCCGACCTTGTCCTCTTCGACGAGAAGGAGATTGGCGATCGCGCGACTTTCGAAAACACCCACCAATACGCGGTGGGGGTGAAGTTCGTGCTGGTCGGCGGCGAGGTGGTCTTCGACGGACAGACCATGACCGCGGCCCGGCCGGGAAAAATCCTCAAAGGCCCGTCAAGCGACTGGTAAGTACAGCTAGGCCGCCTGGGTCTTTCGCTCTTCCTGTCGGAACGCGAGGTCGCCGTCCTTCGTGGGCTCGACGGTCAGTTTGTCGCCTTCGCGGAAGTGGCCAGCGAGGATCTGCAGGGCCAGTGGATTCTCAACCATTCTCTGAATGGCCCTCTTCAGGGGTCGGGCTCCAAAGACGGGATCGTAGCCGACATGCGCCAGCAGGGTCGCCGCTTCAGGTGAGAGTGTGATGTCGATCTTCTTCTCCGCCACCCGCTTCTTGAGGTCCTCGAACTGGATGAGGACGATCTCGCGAATCTGATCTTCGCGGAGCGCGCCGAAGGTGACGATTTCGTCGATGCGATTCAGGAACTCGGGACGGAAGGTTTTGCGCAGGGCGTCCATGAGCCGGCCCTTGATGTCGGGAATGTCTCTCTGCGCCGATTCCTGAATCAAGTCCGAGGCCACGTTGCTGGTCATGATGAGAACCGTGTTCTTGAAGTCCACGGTCCGGCCCTTGCCGTCGGTGAGCCGCCCTTCGTCGAGTACCTGAAGAAGGATATTGAAGACGTCCGGATGCGCCTTCTCAATTTCATCGAAAAGGATGACGGCGTACGGCCGGCGGCGGATGGTTTCCGTCAACTGACCGCCCTCGTCGTAGCCCACGTAGCCCGGAGGGGCTCCGACCAGGCGAGACACCGAGTGCTTCTCCATGTACTCGGACATGTCGATCCGGACCATGGCCTTTTCGTCGTCGAAAAGGAAGTCGGCCAACGCGCGCGCCAGCTCCGTCTTGCCCACGCCGGTGGGGCCCATGAAGAGGAATGAACCGATCGGTCGCTTCGGATCGGAAAGACCGGCCCGGGAACGACGCACCGCGTTCGAAACCAAGAGCAACGCCTCCTCCTGGCCCACCACGCGGGCGCGGAGACGCTCCTCCATCTTCACCATGCGCTCGACGTCGCCTTCGAGCATCTTGGTGACGGGAATGCCGGTCCACTTCGCCACCACTTCGGCGACGTCTTCGGCCTCCACCTCCTCCTTGAGCATGCGCTTCTTTGACTGGAGCCTCGAGAGCACGGAACGGGCGTCGTTGATCTCCTTCTCGAGTGCGGGAATCGTGCCGTACTGGAGTTCGGCGGCCCGGGCG
>JAENWE010000339.1 GCA_016650185.1 Vicinamibacteria bacterium
AATCGCCTGTCCGAAGTCCTCAAGGCCGAGATCGCCACCATTGACGCTCGCGGGTCCAATAAGCGGCAGGAAGTCGTGATCGTCGATGTGGTGGCCCCGGGCGACGGCCACGGACCGCGATACCTGCTGCAAGGGCAGGGCAGAAAGCCCTTCATCAAGATGAACTCCAACAACTACCTCGGCATGGGTCTGCGCCGGCGCGTCGTTCAGGCCGAGGAAGCGGCGGTACAGCGTTTCGGCTGCGGCCCCGGCGCCGTGCGCTTCATCAGCGGCACCTATGAGCCCCACGTGGCCCTCGAGGCCCGGCTCGCGGCCTTCCACGGCCGTGAAGCGGCCATGATCTTCTCGTCCGCCTACGCCGCCATCATTTCGACCCTCGTCCCCTTGATCGGCGGCGAGACCGCTCTCATCTCGGACGAACTGAACCACAACTGCATCATCAATGCGATGCGTCTGGCGCGGCCCAAGGAGAAGTTCGTCTATAAGCACAATTCCGTGGGCGACCTCGAGACGGCGCTGCACAAGGCCGCGGACATCGGCGCCCGGCGGGCGGTCATCGTCACGGACGGAATCTTCAGCATGCGCGGCGACCATGCGCCTCTCTCAGGGATCCACGCGACGGTGCGGCGGTTTGACGAGCGCTTTCCCGAAAACGCCATTCTGATCGTCGATGATTCCCACGGCGTGGGCGCTTTCGGAAAGACCGGCCGGGGCGCCGAGGAGTTCACGGGTTGTGCGCCGGTCGACATTCTCGTGGGCACGCTGGGCAAGGCCTTCGGGGTGAACGGCGGCTACGTCACGGCCTCCCGGACGATCGTGGACTTCCTTCGTGAGACGTCGATGATGTACATCTACTCGAACCCCATCACCCCCGCCGAGGCCGCGGCGGCCAAGGTCGCCATCGACATCCTCGATTCTCCGGAAGGCCTCGATTTTCTGGCCCATCTGCGCTCCATGACCGCCAAGTTCGAGAAGGGCCTGATCGATCTCGGATTCGAGACGATTCGCGGCGAGCACCCGGTGACGCCTTTGGTGGTTCGCGACACTCCAAGGACGCAGGCGCTGGTGAAGCACCTCTTCGCCGAGGGGATTCTGGCCACCGGCCTTTCGTATCCCATCGTTCCCAAGGGCGACGAAGAGATCCGGTTCCAGGTCTCCGCCGATCACACCGTGAAGGACATTGACACCGTCCTCGGAGCGCTCGGGGCCTTCTCGGCCTGACCGGAAATCTGGTTGCGGCCCGGGAGTAGGATCCGGGCGATGATCCTCCGCTACTCTCGAATCGCTGCCCTCGCCACGGCCCTGGCCCCTTGCCTCACCCCCTCGGCAGTGGCTGCTCAGCCTCAACCCGGCCGAGCCAGCTCGGCAGCGGAAGAGGTTGCGCCCGCCGCACGTTTCGCCGACCCCGATCGGGGCGGCAAGCTCGCGCGCGCCTTCCCTGAGATCGACCGGGCCTTCCTCGACTACGCGCCCAACGTCCCGGGCCTGGCCTGGGGCGTCATCATCGACGGTGAACTGGTCCACTCGGGTGCGGCGGGTCTGCGTGATCTCGGCACGAACGCGAAGGCGGCTCCTGACAGCATCTTCCGCATTGCTTCCATGACCAAGAACTTCACGGCCATGGCGGTGATGAAGCTGCGTGACGCCGGGCGCCTCTCGCTCGACGAGCCGGCGGCCCGCTACGTGCCCGAACTCAGGAACCTGAAGTACCCGACCACGGACTCGCCCGCAATCACCCTCCGTCACCTGCTCTCTCACTCGGCTGGGTTTCCCGAAGACAACCCCTGGGGCGATCGCCAGCTGGCCGAAACGGATGCCACTCTGTCCGCCTGGATGCGCGCGGGCTTTCCCTTCTCGCAAGCGCCCGGCATGGGCTATGAGTACTCGAACACGGGGTTTGCCCTCCTGGGTCAGGTGGTGGCGCGGGTCTCGGGCATGCCGGCGCGCGACTACATCGATCGCGAAATCCTGGAGCCTCTTGGAATGAACTCGACCAGGTGGGAGGCGGCATCCGTTCCCCGAAACCGGATCGCACATGGATACGGCCGGCCTGACGGATCCTGGACGGCCGAGACGCCTCTCTCAGACGGATCCTACGGAGTCATGGGCGGCCTGTATTCGTCGGTGCCGGATCTGGCCAGACTGGTGGCGCTCTATCTCTCCGCGTATCCGGCGCGCAATGGTGAAGACAAAGCCCCGCTCAAGCGGTCGTCGCTCCGGGAAATGCAATCGCCTCACTCGCCCTACCGATCGACCGCCCTGCGTGCCTCCCTGACCGCGCCGCTGTCTCTCTCCTCTGGCGGCTACGCCTTCGGTCTGGGCGCAACCCAGACCTGCCGTTTCGCGAACGTAGTGGCCCACTCGGGCGGATTGCCGGGCTATGGATCGCAGATGCGCTGGCTGCCGGAGTACGGCGTCGGAGTGGTGGCGCTCGCCAACGGCACCTACGCGGGCCCGGGGCGGGCGGTGGCCGAGGCGTTCGAAGCGCTCGCTCGAACCGGGGCCTTGAAGCCAAGAGTCCCGCGGCCTGGGGCCGAACTGCTAAAAGCGAAATCAGCGGTCGACCATCTGGTCAACGCCTGGAGCGACGACGGCCTGCAGAAGATCGCCGCCATCAATCTTCTGCCCGACCGGTCACTCGAAAAGAGGCGGAAGGAGTTCGAGACACTTCGTCGGGATCACGGCGCTTGTCGGGCCGAAGGCGCCATCGAGGCCCCGAACGCCCTGCGCGGCTCGTGGACATTGGCCTGCGACAAAGGCGAGGTCCAGGTCCGGATTACCCTCGCTCCCACGACTCCACCCGCGATTCAGTACCTGGAGACCACCTCGATCCTGCCTGCAAGCGCCGGCTTCCTGTCGGTGGCGAAAGGTATCCTGCGCGCCATCAACCAGGGCGAGGGCGTGAATGAAGCGTTGCTTTCACCTTCTTCCCCAGCCGACCTGGTCGCTCAGCTGGAGTCAGCCCGAGCCTACGGGCAGTGTGTCGACGCCGGCCTAACCAGCGGTGGCGGAGACTCCGGCACGCGACTTTTCACCTGCGACCGCGGCAACCTGAGCGTGCGATTGACCGTCGAGGAAGAGGGCCGGCTGAAGGAACTCCGCGTCGTGCCCGCCCCGGGTGAGACCTGCGTGCCGTGGTCAGCAGCCCGTGGTGAAAGTCCGGTCGCGTCGCAAGCGAGAGATTTTTCGTCAGATCAAGGCGCGGAACCGAAGGAATATCGGGAATATTGCGAGGTTAGGCAACGCAGAACTCTGCGGAAAAGATCCGCTTCCGACGCAACCCGACTTTCACCACGGGCTAGGGCCCCTCATCGCCACCTCGCGATACCAACGCACCTGAGTCCGCAGAACACCCGGCTTCAGCTGCAAAGGCCGCCCTCAACGACTGCCCCCACGAGCGGAAGGCGAGGGGCACACCTCGCGGCCCTTGTCAGTTGCAAGCCGTTGTTATCCGGCAGCCTATTGTGCCGGAAAGGTCGGATTGTCGGGGAAGAACCTCGCCGGTTCTTTTCGGGTCTTGCGGTAAAGATTGCGAAGGCTCCTTATCTGTCCTTCATGGGCAGTCAGATGGAGAGCCAAGTGGAAACCCAGGAGGTGCTCGGGGGCTGAGCCCTGTGGATGGCCGACGTATGCCCGGGTGCTGTGCTGCTGAAGGTCGGACAGCGTCATCACCCGTAGCCCGGCGCTGAGCCGGGTGCATATCGCGTCCAACTCCTTCACGGTCCGCTCGAAATCCAGCGGGACCGAATCCGCTGGCGACTGAGTGACCGAGGCTCCAGGGGTTTGCTGAGCCCCTCCGATGCTGGCGAGATGCCACGGGGCGTCGACGCAGAGATGTCTGAGGATGTGGTTGATCGTATTCGCCTCTGGTACCGGCCGCCAATTCGCTTCCTCCACGGTCAGCTCTTCGAGATCCTTCTTAAACCTCGCCCAGACAAATTCATTCATCTCGACGAGGAGTTCAATGGCTTTGTCCATGACCCCTCCGTTCAAGCCTCCCACACCTCTCTGTCCAGACACCGCATTGAGCCGCGAGCAGGCAACAAATTGCGGCTGCTCGTCCGTTTCAATCTGTTGTTCGACGGCGGTGGAGAAGTCGCTCGCCCCATGACGCTCCCTACCCGCGATCCGTCAGCCCGAGCTGCCTGCGAATAAGGCGGCACAGGGAGTCCTTGATTTCACCGTGGCGAGGAACTGGCACGTGGCCCAACCGCCGGATTCGAATAGATGTCGTGTCGCGACCCATGTCGAACCAGCTCGCAACCCGCTCTTGTGAGTTCCCGAATGAACTCGCTCCGGTTCACACCCCTAAACCGTGATCTCGACGCTATGGACTGAGGCGGTGGTTGGAGGCGGCTCGGTCTCCATCATCAACTCAAAGGCATCGCGGATATTGTCCTGAAGGGCCGCGAGGGTCTCGCCTTGCGTCATCACTGCTGGGTTCTCCCGGAGGCGACCGACGAACCAGCCATCGTCCTGCCAATACTCTAGAGTGAAGGTATGCATGGCTGATTATCCACCAAATGAGCCCGTCTACCCAGATTGAAGCGGTTCGGAGATGGTCCGCCCGTTGAACACTGAATTGAGCCGCGAGGGCCCACGGCCGTCTGCGTGGACCTCGTCTGTTCCAATTCTTTGTTCTCCGTCGTCTTCTCAGGGATGTTACCGGGCAAGCACCGTGCGCAGCTCCGCCACCAGTCGGTCCGGCGCCTCCATGCTGACAAAGTGTCCCACCCCAGGCAGAGGCCGCCACTCGACGTCGCAGTGCGCTTGCTCGTGGCTCTTCTTGGCCACGTGTTCGCTCAGGAATTGGTCCTTGTCCCCCCAGATGAGCGTGCAGGGAACCGGAATGGGGCGCGCAAACTCCGTCATCAACCGAGTGCGCTCTGACTTACTGAGCAGGTTCTGCAGGAACTCGCGATAAAAATTGAGGGGGCCGGTGGCGTCGTGGTTTGTCCTGAAACTCCGCACAAGCTCGTCGACACGAGCCGCGTTCATGGCCCCCTTGCTCCCTTCACAAAACGTGAGGCCTCGTCGGAGCAACCAACCACCCGCGCCTGTGATCACGGTCTCGGGCAACCACGGGAGCTGGAAGAACACCATGTAGCTGCTGCGGATCCGTTGCCAGTCCTGTCCTCGCATGATGGCTTTGATAAACGTGTGGGGGTGAGGACAATTGACCACCACCAACTGCCGCAGCGTCTCCCCAAAGCGATGCCCATACATCCACGCCAGTGCACCACCCCAATCATGGCCCACCAGAGTGATTGGTTTGTCCGTGAGCTGTCTGACGACGCCATGAACATCGTCCGTCAACGCCATCATCCCGTACCCGTCCGCAGGTTTGTCGCTCTGTCCGTATCCTCGAAGATCGGGAGCAAAGACGAAGTAGTCATCCGCCAACCCCTCCATGATGGGCCGCCAGGAGAACCAGCCCTCAGGGAAACCGTGCAGGAGCATCACCGCGGGCTTCTTGGGATCCCCCGCCGTGGCTACGTGCAAGCTAATGCCGTTGGCGTGCATCTGACGATGTTCAAATGAAGTCACGGACGCTCCTGGGAAAGCGCATGCTCGGCTACTGAAGACCACTGCGGGCGGCTACAAATGCAGCGACGTCCGGAGAACACTGAATTAGCGGCGAGGGCCCACGGCCGTCTGCGTGGACCTCGTCAGGTTCATTGCATTGTTCTACGCCCCGCGCGCAGATGCTCGCCACTCGATGGAGAGCTTCCTGCCCTGTTGAGCACAATCCCGAAGATACAGGTTGATCAAGGTTTGATAGGGAATGCCGGACGACTCAGAACTCTCTCTGAAGAACTGGATCGTCGGCTGATCAATACGAAGGGTGATCTGCTTCTTTAGCTTCCCCGCGTAGGGGTTCTTTCGCGCCCCCGAAAAGTCGTATTTCTTTCTCATTTGCCTAGCCTCTCCCAATACTGATTCTGCTCGGCCTTGACCGCCCGTCTGGCCGAGATGATCCGGATCTCGTTCCCGAACCCCTCGCACGCAGTGGCAGACAGCCAGGAGCCTCAAGCCGGCACTTAGCCCGATCATCACGAAGCGGTCTTCGCCGCTCACCTCATCAGGGTCATCGATTTGCAGCGCGTTCTCGTCGTAGAAGACGGTGGAGGCCTCCTCGAACGAAACACGATGCTTCTCGACATTCTGCTTGGCTTTTCTGGGATCCCAGGTGAAGGGGGGATCGGGCACGCCGACATTGTAGCTACGTCGCAGCTACAGTCCAAATGCCTCAGGGTGCGTAGAACACTGAATTGAGCGGCGAGGGCCCCGGTCGGTTTGCGTGTGTGGATTTCCACAATCAGGTACACCTGCCAGAGACTCCATAGCAGATCCCTCACCGATCGTTCCTTCACGTCGACCGTCTCGCCGACCGAAATCCCGCACCCGGAGCACCTGCCGGACTCGAATCGTCAGCCGTCCCGTCGAATCCTCGAAGCTGTTGGCGGCGGTCAGAAAGCGCGGCAAGACGGCGGTGGTGTCGGGGCCTTGCCTGCGCCAGCCTTCCGCTCAACGAGGGGCCTGATTCTGTCGGCAAGGTGCTGGAC
>JAENWE010000340.1 GCA_016650185.1 Vicinamibacteria bacterium
AGCCGTCTCGGTTCGCGGGGTCCAGGTCCACGGCGTCTTCGAACAGTTGCGCCGCCGTCGCGGCGTTTCCCTCGCTGTTCGGCTGGAAGCGCCGCGGCCCAGACATCACCGGGGCGCTCGACTCTGCGGTAACCCGCTTGCTGAGGGACGGTCGGATCCTGGGCGAGAAGGACGCAACCTGGCGATCCGTCCAATAGTCGGACCGAACGAGGCGCTGGTGGACGGGCGGTGAGGCGGGCGACGGAGGGCAACCGCCATGGCCCTCGCCAAGGGCGAGGCTCATGCCACCACGGGCGGTATGAGTGAACCGCTTTTGTCCGTCGCTTGATTTCTCCGTGAAGGCGCTCGACGCCGTTGGTCGAGTGGATTCGCGACCAATGAGTCTTTGGGGATGCAAAGAACTGGGTGGCCGCGCCAAAGCCGGCTTCGAGGCATGCCAGCGTTCGGGGACCTGGGCGCCCAAGCCGGTCCGCAAGGCGGCGAGTCTGCGCTATCGCCTCGGCGGCCAAGGAAGCCGCGGCATGGATAGTGCAGAAGTCGGGGACGTATCTTCAAAGGAGTGAGCCTTGAGCAAAGTACTACGTGGCCTCGTGGCTGGATGGGGCGCCAAGAAATCCGGCTGTGGATGTATCGGCACCATCATCATCTTCTTCATTCTCTGGTCATTACTCGGGAGTTTCCAGATCTTCCAGTAGCACACGAACGTCCCTCCCAAGGGGTGGCCCTTGGGAGGGCTTCGCCATTTCCTTTGTTACTTCTGGTCCGACTCGATCAGCGAGGCCACGCGACGCGCACCGGGGACGCGATCCGCGGTTTCGATGGCCAGGAGACTGAGTTCCCAGGTCGCGGTCTTGCCGCTCAGAAGGACCACACCGTTGTCGACGGAGTCCACATGGACGTTCTCAAGGGTTTTCTTGCCTTTGAGCGCCGATTCGACGCCGTCCTTGACTTCCTTGTCCGTGGCCTTGATGGCCTTCTCCATGGACTCTGGAACGACCTGAACGAGGTTCTTCACGCTGGTCACACCGTCGACCTTTCGGACCGAGGCTTCGGCCTTGTCTTTCACCGCCTGACTCTCGACTTTGCCGTGGAGCGTAACCTTCCCGTTGTCGATGTCCATCTTGACCGCGGTCCGGCCTGCCCCGTCCGTGGTGAGGAGCGCGATCTTGGCCTTGGTCCCGACCCACGCGTCGGACTCGGCGTAGGTCGTTCGAGCCCCGACGGTCGAGACGACGAGCACACCGAGTAGGGCGACGCCGAGCGTTTTGTTCATATTCATATGCGTAATTTCCTTGGGAGCCCCTCTGCGTCCGCCATTCGGACACAGCCCTTTCGAGGAGCGGTGCTCTTCCAGGGATTGAGGAGCAACCCCCGTGCCTGAAGGGGTCGGTAAGACTATTCCGGCGTATTCTGCGGGGTTTTCCTCGTTCCAAGGCGCCGCCGCCGGTTCCCGGGCGCCTTCCATGAGCCTGCGCGGCTCGTCGGCAGCCCCTGGCTCCTGCGACTCGACGGTTGCCGCGGTAGCGCCGCCTTCATCGGCAACGGAGGCCGCGCGGTCTTGATCCAACTGATTCAGCCCCTCCGTAGCGGGCGGCGGCGGGCCTTCCCTTTTGAGACGGGGTCGAGCACGGGTCATAGGTGTCCCCGAGCGTGATCTTGCCGTCGTGGTTGGTGTCGAAGGAATCGACATGCTGCTGGAGTGCTGTGCGTGACCCCGAGTTGGGAGCGCTCGAAGCCTCGGGTGGCGAAACGTCCGGCGTTCATTTCACCGCATTCTTGACCTTTTCGATCACCTTCTCGGTGGTTTGCTTGGTCTTTCCGACTGCCTGATCGAGCCGGCCCTCTCGCTTCAGCTTCGCGTCTCCGGTCAAGGCTCCTGCGGCCTCCTTGACGCGTCCCTTGAGTTCATCCGTCTTTCCGCTCGTCATGTAGACTTCTCCTCGCTGGCGCTTGGCCCGGTCTGGTCCCACGATGGGTCGGACCTACGAGCCTGCCTCAATGCAAGAAGCGCACCATGAGAAAAGGGGAAGCCAGGCCCTCCAGGGCTTCAGTCGGTGCTCCCGAAACACATCGAACGGTATAGTTTTGTAGAAACGGCTTCTTACTTCTCGCCGACGGTGAGCGGATCTCCGGTCACATGGTCCCTGGCTCCCTGTTCTCCTCCTCGTTGCCGAGCGCCTGAAGGCGGAGCACCCGGCTCTTCCAGTGCGGCGGGCCGCCGTCTCTGCGAGCGGCCCGGTACCTCAGTCGCCTCACCCACCCCGGCAAGATAGCGGACAACGTTCGCGGGCTCCTTGATGACCGCGAGGAGTCTCATGCGCCCCTGGCAGGATGGACAAGTGACACCGTCCCGTCGCGATACGCCTTCTTCAGGATGATGCGCACCCCCGTCCAGCCGCTGATCGAGGCGCTCCTGCGCTAGCGGCGGGCGCAGCACGTAACGCGGCGGCGCCTCGACCCTTATAGTAACGGAGGCATGATGGCGAACATGCCCGTTCTCGACGGTCTGAGACGGGCCGAGGACCTGTTCAGCCCCCTGATCCGTGCAACCGGAGGCGAGGGGTACCACTCGCGGAAGTTCAAGGACGGACCCTACCCGGTGGAGGCGGCCCATGAGTGAATCGGTCATCGAGATTATAGAGTTGACGCGACGCTTTGGAACCAAGACGGCCTTGGCTTCGGTGAGCTTGTCGTTGGCGCGCGGGGCGGTCTACGGCCTCGTCGGCCTGAACGGGGCGGAAGACGACGCTGATCAGGCACATTCTGAGCCTGCTCAAGGCCGAGAGCGGCACGGTGCGTGTCTTCGGTAAGGATCCAGTCGCCGATCCAGTCGCCGATCCGGTCGCGGTCCTTTCCCGCATCGGCTATCTCTCGGAGGAGAACGACCTCCCCGGCTGGATGAACGTCGCCGGGCTCATTCGCTACTCACGCGCGTTCTATCCCGCCTGGGACGATGCTTATGCGGAAGAACTGCGGCAAGCCTTCGCTCTCGACCCTGCAGCAAGAATCAGGAGTCTCTCCAAGGGGCAGAAGGCGCGGGCGGGGCTGCTGATCGCCCTCGCCTATCGGCCCGAACTGCTGGTGCTGGATGAACCCTCGTCCGGCCTCGATCCCATCGTTCGCCGCGACATCCTGGGCGCCGTCCTTCGCACCATCGCCCATGAGGGACGCACGGTGCTCTTTTCGTCGCACCTGCTCGAAGAAGTGGAGCAGGTCGCGGATCACGTCACCATGATCAGTCAGGGCAGGATTGTTTTGAGCGCGCCGCTTTCCACGATCAAGGAATCGCACCGCGTCGATGGCCGCGTCCCCTCTCTGGATGAGATTTTCGTCGCCCATGTCGGGACGGCCGCAGCGCCAGAGCCGGGGACTTAGATCATGCGCTCCCCCGCCATCGCGATCGCCTGGGAATTCGGCCAGCGGGTTCGCCTGGGAATGATGGTTCTTTTCGTCTACATGCTCGTCGTGGGGACGATCATGCTCGTAAGGTTCAAGATGGGGCAGCCGGTCAGCCTGGGCGATGTCGGGAAAATGGTCGCCCTGGTGGTCGGTCCCGTCGCCATGACGTTCATGTATTTCCTTGGCGTGTTCAGCTTTGGCTTTGCGAGCGACCTGGCGGCGCGCGAATCGACTTATCCCGCCCGAATGTTCACGTTGCCGGTGACGACCAGAGCCCTGGCCGGCTGGCCGATGTTTTATGGCGCTTCGGCCATGACGGTCTTGTTCCTGGCCGGGGAGTTCTTTTTGCGGTGGGAGCCCGCGGGAATTCTCGGGCGTTTCGTAGTGCGGGAGTGGGGATTCGACGGGCCTCTGATGATCTGGCCGCCACTGCTGGCTGCGGTCTTTCTCGCCTGGACCCAAGCGCTGACGTGGATGGCGTACGGCTGGCGCGGGCTGCGTGTGATCGTCACCGTGCTGTGCCTGATCTCGCTGGACGCATCCGTTTTCGTGGCCACCCAGTACAAAATCCCGGACCTCGTGCTCGTGGCCTTCCTTTTGCCGCAGCTTCCTCTCGCCTACCTCGCCGCCTGCTTCGCGATTTCCCGGGCCCGCCGCGGCGACGTGCCCGATTGGAGGGGAATGCCGGCTCGCCTCTCCCGGATCTCTGACGTCTTCAGGCGACAGCGAGACCATTTCCCCTCGGCCGCCCGCGCGCAAATGTGGTTCGAGTGGCGACAACATGGCCGGTCGCTGCCGGTATGGGTGGCGATCCTGCTGCCCTTCGAGCTGGCCTTGCTTTTCCTGGCTCGCGACGAGCCCGAGGCCATGACCTTCTTCACGGTCTTCGGCGTGCTGCTCACTCCACCGTTGATGGCCGGTTTCGTCGCCGCGACGGTGAGCAGGTCGAATACCTCCGGCCGCGATGCCTACGGCGTGCCGCCCTTCACCGCCACAAGGCCGCTGACGAGCGCCGCCCTCATCGCCGCCAAGCTGAAGGTGACGCTCTTAAGCACGCTTGCCACCTGGCTGCTGGTGCTTGTTGCCCTCCTCCTTGGGCTGGCCCTGTCGGGCACTCTTTCGGTAGTCATCCAGCGAGTGAATGAGGGAATCGAGTTCTTCGGAAGGTCTCGCACCGTTGTCAGTATGCTTTTGGGCCTCCTGGCCTTGATGGCATCGACATGGAAGCGGCTCGTGCACAGCCTTTTCCTCGACCTCTCCGGCCGTGAGTGGCTCATCAAGTCGAGCGTGCTTCTGGCCCTGTCGCTCCTCGTCATCATCTGGCCCATCGGACGATGGATCCACGACGACCGAAACGTGCTGACCGCGCTACTCAACGCCTTGCCCTTGGTCCTCGCGGTTCTGGTCTGCGTCAAGATGTCTGCCGCGGCCTGGATCGCGACACGCCTTTATGACGGCCGGCTGGTCAGCGACCGCACTCTCGTGACCGGCGTCGCGGCGTGGCTTGTCGCCGTGCTGGCTCTCTTTGGTCTGTTCACGTGGTTCTGGTCAACACCGCACGTAGCACATTACTTTCTCCTGCTCATAGCAATCCTGGAGATCCCCCTGGCGCGACTCTCGGCAGCACCCCTGGCACTCGCGTGGAACCGGCACCGGTGAGTGGGCCGGTCCCGGGCCGTCGCTTGATGGTCCTCGGCGTCGTGCGGAGTCTGCTCGCCCTGCCGGTCGTCATGGCTTTGATCGGGGCGGCGTATTTCAATGTCGCGAACAGCAACAATGGCGTCCTGGTTTCTTCGGGCGATGAGCGCGAATACCTGCTGTATGTCCCAAAGAGCTACGACCGCGCCAAGCCGACGCCGCTCGTGATCAGCCTGCACGGCGGGGCGATGTGGCCGGTGGCTCAAAGGGAAGTAAGTCAGTGGAACAGGGTGGCCGATGAACACGGTTTCATTGTCGTCTACCCGTGGGGAACGGGGCTCGCGAGACACCGGGCCTGGCGAGCGAGCGGCCGAGCGGGTTCAGAGAAGGACGTCCGGTTCATTAGGGATCTGATCGACACGCTCAAAGCGACCTACAACATCGACTTGACGAGGGTCTATGCAAACGGTGTTTCCAATGGCGGCGGCATGTCGCTTCTGCTCTCCTGCATGTTGTCCGATCGGATCGCGGCAGTCGGGGTGGTCGGGGTGGCCGTATTCCTGCCGTGGGACCGGTGTCCAGACCATCGACC
>JAENWE010000341.1 GCA_016650185.1 Vicinamibacteria bacterium
AGCGGGGAGAAGGCGGCCACCCTCGCCGTGTCCGATCTCCTGGCTCAAGAGATTCGTCTTCGAGCTGGGGCAGCCTGAGCCCCCCGCACCACGGGCTGCTAGTCCCTGATCTCGATCCCTAGGGAGGCGAGCGTTGGAGCCAGGACTTCGCGAGCGCGCAGGATGGCTTCGATGAATTCGCGGAGCGCTCCTCGCCCGCCCGGACGATCGAGGATCATGAAGGCGGCCTCTTTGAGTTCCATGGGAGCGTCCTGGGGCGCGGCCGAGAGGCCGACCCGATTGATGACGGGGAGGTCCGGGTAGTCATCGCCGATATAGGCGACCTCGTGGGGCAAGAGCGACTTCTCCGCGAGAATTTCGTCGAGGGCGAGGGATTTGTCCATCGAGCCTTGCTTCACCACACTCATCCCCAGCGAACGCGCACGCTCGGTCACCGTGGGCGAAGCCCGGCCAGTGATGATCCCGGTCTCGATTCCCGCCGCGTGGGCGAGAATGATGCCGTAGCCATCGTGAACATTGAAGACTCTGGCCTCGCCGCCTTCGGGGAGGAGGAAGATCGACCCATCGGTCATCACGCCGTCTACGTCGCTCAGGATCAGTTTCAGGCGCAGGCAACGTTCCTTGAACAATCGGTCTTTCATAAGGGGGATCCTAATGGCCGGATTGCGTCAGGGCCTTGCCAAGGCGTCGAGCATTGAGCAGACTACACGCGCGTGATCTCCGATCAGTCGGCCCCGTCCGATTCACAGGCCCTTCGGGGAAAGCGCCTGCTTGTCGTTCTGGGGAGTTATCGCAGCAAGCGCCACATCTACGAACGGGCTCGCGAACTGGGGATCCTTCTGGTGATCCTCGATGGCCCGAGACATTGGACCGAGAGTTGCGCCGGGCCCGACGATCTCGTGGAACGGCACCTTTCGGTGGACCTCGCGCCCTTCGACACCTTTGTGGCGCGCTCGGTCGAAGCGGTGCGGGGCGCGGGGTTGGCCTTGGATGGGTTGGGGACAATTGACGGTTTCGCTGGCGGTTTCGCATCTCGCATCGCCAACGTACTGGGGTTGCCCTTCCACACGGTCGAAGCGACCGACCTCGCGCGGGACAAGCATCGCGCCCGCGAGGCTTACGCGGCCGCGGGTCTGCCCGGACCCCGTTTCGCCCGTATCGAAGGCCGAGGGGACCTTCAAAGCGCGGCGGAAGGCGTCGGCTTTCCGGCGGTGTTGAAGCCCGTGACCGGTGTGGGCTCAGTGCAGACGTTTCTGGTTCGCGACATGCACGAACTTCAGCTTCGCCACGCCGAGATCGTGGCCCGGGCGAGTGAGGTCCGGGCGAGGGCGTCGGTTGGATTGACCAGCGATGAGGCGTGGTTCAACCTCATGTGGTCAGGAGGGGCGAGCGTGCTTCTCGAGTCGTGGGTCGAGGGGCCGAAGTTCGACGTCGATCTGCTCCTCGACGATGGTCGGGTGGTCTACGGCCACGCCACGGACGATCTCGATCCGTGCGGACTACGTGATGTCCGTCGCGTGGCCCCCTCTGGTCTTGCTCCGGCGGAAGAGCGCGAGTTGATCGACCACGCCGCCGCTTGTGTGCTCACGCTCGGATTCCGTCGCGGGATGTTCAACGTGGAAGTGAAGAGGACCTGCGAGGGGCCTCGGCTGATTGAAGTCAACGGTCGCCTCGGCGGCTACTCCACCACTGATATTCATCATGAGGTCTGGGGAATCGACCTGGTCGAGCAATGGCTGCGCGCATCGCTCAGTCTTCCCCTCGAGGTGGTCGAGACTGTTCCTTCGTGCTTTGTGGCCGAGTCCTTGCTCCCTTCGCCCCGAACCGGAACGCTGATGCGGGACGGCTTCCTCGATCACCTCGCTCCGTCTCCTCAACTCCTCGCTGCCCGTCAGTGGGCGTTCGCGGGGGACGTGGTGGCCGGGGTTGAAACCGGAGCCCCCGACTGGCTCGGAGCTGTCCTCACCCGCGGTGTCACGCAGGGGGTGGCTCTCGCTGAACTGGATCGGCTCGTCGCGTCGATCGATTTTCCAGTGGCTTCGGGAATGGAAACGACATAACATGACCCATCATCTGGTGTGGCTGCGTTTGGCGGCCACAATATGAGGACCGTCTTGATCAACCGCTGGAGTTCCCACCAAGTCTTTGTCTTCGCGCCGTACCGCATGACCCCCTCGGGTCCCGAGAGCATCACCTACGGCACGGCCGAGTTCAAGGCCGAGGTGGCGGGATGGATGAACGCGCTCGGAGCGGATCACACCTGGATGGAAGTGACGCCCGAAACGGCGTTCGGGGCCATCCGGCAGGCTCAGGACGAAGCCCGCCGTCGGCCGGTTGTCGTGTTCAATCTCTGTGACGGGATCGAGGTGGACGGCTATCCCGGGCTCAAGACCGTGGGAGCGCTCGAAGCCAGCGGCCTCGCCTTCACCGGCGCCGATGTCTCCTTTTATCAACTGACCACGCCGAAGACCTTGATGAAAGACCGCCTCATCGAGAGGGGAGTTTCGACGTCGCCCTTCGTGGTGATCAAGGACCCCAAACTTGACGGACTGAGGGCGGGTCGCGATCTTGGCTATCCCCTGATCATCAAGCCGGACATTTCGGCGGCCAGTTTTGGTATATCGATCAAGTCGGTGGTGCGGGATGACTCGGCCTGCGTAGCCCAGGCGGCCGCGGCCCTCGCTGGCGAACGGGACATGGAGAGCTACTACGAGGGCGTGTTCGCGGAACGCTTCATCCCCGGTCGTGAGTTCACGGTTCTTTGCGCCTCGGATCCAGCGGGGCCTAGCGGTGTTTTCGTCTACCCGCCGGTCGAGCGGGTGTTTCACACTGCGTTGCCCTCTCACGAACGGCTGTTGTCGTACGACCGGTATTGGGAAAAGTACGAGACCGAGGAGGCGCTTCCGGATCGCGCGCCGATTTACCGGTACGAAAGCGCGCCGACCGAATGGGCCGAGGCCCTAAGGACCCTGGCCCGGGATGCCTATGTGGCGCTCGGTGGCGTGGGCTATGGGCGGGTGGACATTCGGCGGGATGAGCGGACGGGTCAGTTTCTGGTCCTCGAGGCGAACTGCAACTGCGGTCTGTCCACGGACGGTGAGACGTCGGTGAGCTGGATCCTCCGTCTATCGGGTGAGTCCATGCCGAAACTGCTGGATCGCGTTCTCACCGATGCGGTGCGACGGATCGAACCCGTCCCCGCATTCCGTACCCCGCGGCGGCGTTCGAAGGTCGAGCGGGTCGCCGCCCAGAGCTGAGACATTCCTTGGATGGGTGCGTCGGCCGGGCCCCTGCCCGGTTCGCTCAGGCTCGCCGCGCGAGTTGGGTGCGCAAGTCTCTGATCTTGTCCCGGAATTTCGCCGCCTCCTCGAAGTCGAGGGCACGGGCCGCCTCTCTCATCAGGCGGTCCAGGTCCTTGATCCCGCGCTCGATCTGTTCGGGCGTGCGATAGCTCTTCGTGTCGATCTCGCCGCGCAAGGCCTCCTTGGCTTCGGCTTTGCGTAGGGCCTCATCCGTGACGCTCAGGAGTTGTCCGAGCGTCTTGCGAACGGTTTCCGGGGTGATGTCGTGCTCGAGGTTGTGCGCCTCCTGAATTGCCCGGCGGCGGTCGGTCTCCTCAAGCGCCTTCTTCATCGAGTCAGTCATCTTGTCGGCGTAGAGAATGGCCTTGCCATCGACGTTGCGGGCGGCGCGCCCGATGGTCTGAATCAGCGAGCCGGCCGAGCGCAGAAACCCTTCCTTGTCCGCGTCGAGGATCGCGACCAATGAAACCTCGGGGAGGTCGAGGCCCTCGCGGAGGAGGTTGATGCCGACCAGCACGTCGAATTCGCCGAGCCGGAGATTGCGAAGGATCTCGACGCGCTCGAGGGCATCGATGTCGGAGTGGAGATACCGGACCTTCACCCCAAGCTCGGCGTAGTACTCGGTGAGATCCTCAGCCATCCGCTTGGTGAGGGTGGTGACGAGGACGCGCTGATGCGCCCCCACCCGCGCGCGGATCTCCGCGAGCAGGTCGTCCACTTGTCCCTTGACCGGCCGGATCTGGACCGCCGGATCCACGAGGCCGGTGGGGCGGATCACCTGCTCGATGAAGACGCCGCGAGTGCGGGTCATTTCGTAGGGGCCGGGTGTCGCCGAGACGTAAATGGTCTGGCCGATGCGCGCCTCGAACTCCTCGAAGTTCAGGGGGCGATTGTCGAGCGCCGAGGGCATCCGGAAACCGTACTCGACCAGAGTCGTCTTCCTCTGCCGGTCCCCGTGAAACATGCCGCGGACCTGGGGCACACTCTGGTGCGACTCGTCGATGACGAAGACGGTGTCCTTGGGGAAGTAGTCGATGAGGGTGGGAGGCGGCTCGCCTTGCGCTCGTCCCGAAAGATGCCTCGAGTAGTTCTCGATGCCGTGACAGTGTCCGGTGGCGCGAAGCATCTCCAGATCGAAGCCGGTGCGTTGACGCACGCGCTGCGCCTCGAGAAATTTGCCCTGGGCATCCAGGGTGGGAGCATGCTCGGCAAGTTCGGCTTCGATCTTCCGAATGGCCTGCTCCAGCCTGGGGCGTGGGGTGACGTAGTGGGACGAAGGATAGATCGCGATCTGGGCCAGCTTTTGACGGGTCTTGCCGGTCAACGGATCGAACTCGGTGATGGTCTCGATGACATCGCCGAAAAGTTCGACCCGAATCCCGAAGTCGTCATAGGCGGGCATGATTTCTATGACGTCGCCGCGCACCCGGAACGTGCCACGCGCCGGCTCGAAATCATTTCGGTCGTACCGGGCTTCGACGAGTTTCTGCAGCATGGTCCCCCGGTCGAGGATGTCGCCTTGACGCAGGAACAGGAGCATGCCGTAGTAGGCCTCGGGTGAACCCAGGCCGTAGATGCAAGATACCGAAGCCACGATGATGACGTCGCGCCGTTCGAACAGGCTGCGAGTGGCGGAGAGGCGCATCTTCTCGATCTCTTCGTTGATCGTGGCTTCCTTGTCGATGTAGGTGTCCGACTGGGGCACGTAGGCTTCCGGCTGGTAGTAGTCGTAGTACGAGACGAAGTATTCGACCGCGTTGTTCGGAAAGAAGCTCTTGAACTCCTGATAGAGCTGAGCGGCCAGAGTCTTGTTGTGGGCGAGGACCAGAGCGGGTCGATTCACGTTCGCCAGCACCGAGGCGATGGTGAAGGTCTTCCCGCTTCCGGTGACCCCGAGGAGGACCTGGTCTTTCTCCGAGCGGCCGAGGCCGTCGGTCAGGTCAGCGATGGCCTTGGGCTGATCACCCTTGGGGGAAAAATCGGCCAGAAGCTCGAAGCGCGCGTCGGCAGGAGCGGGCAGGAGGTGTTGAGGCGGCTCTTTGAGGATCGTTTTGGGCGGCATGAGTGGAAGCAAGAGATTAGCCTCTCCGGGCCGGAGTCCCCCAGTCGGTTTCCACTGATCCACTGACCACGAGGCGCCCAATTTTGGGGTATCGTCCGACCATGGCGCAACCCTCTCTTATGCAAGTCCTGGGCGGTCCTCTTGGGGGGCAACGACTGGAATTCCGCGGCAACGACGTTTTCGTCGGATCCGCTCCCGACTGCGCGGTCCGCCTTGACGCGTCCGGCGTCGAGGCGCACCATGCGCGGATCGTCATTGAGCTAACCGGCGCCACTATCTACGCGGTCGACGGCGTCCTCGGAGTAAACGACGATCTGGTGAGCGGCGAGGCGCTGCTACGTTCCGGGGACTTCGTGTGGATCGGCGAGCCCGGTGGCGCATCCTCCATGATGCTGCAGTTCACCTTGGGCGACCTTGGGGAACCATCCCACGAAGGGAGCCCCGACGCAACCCTCACCGACCTGCCGGCCCCGATGCTGGTCGAAGAGGTTGTGTCCGAGGAGATTTTCGAGCCGGAGGAGCCCGCTGAGGAACTCATCCTCGAGGAGGCG
>JAENWE010000342.1 GCA_016650185.1 Vicinamibacteria bacterium
AAGTCCGACTTCGTTGAGGCGCTTATCTACAAAGGCCTCCTTCTCCGCGAGCAGGCCAAGTTGACCCAGAACCCGGCCACACGCAACAGCCTCATGGAAGAGGCGCAGGCCCTTCAGAAGAAGGCGGTCGAGCTCAAGAAAGAGCAAGACGCCAAACTCGCCGAAGAGGCGAAGAAGGCCGCCGCCGCCGCCGCCCTCGCCTCGAACTGATCGGTTCGTCTAAGAACGCGAAATAGGTCTCTTCCGGGGGGCCGGCTTTTTTCGGCTCGCCGCAGAGGGCGCTTTCTCGCCGAGGCGCTTCACGTAAGCGGAAAGGATCTCGTTCTCGTAGGTGACGGAGTTCAAGAAGAGCGATTCCGCGAAATAAGTCCGACGCTCCCCCGGACTCATCTGACCGATGAGGGAGAGTATTTCCGAACGCATCGTCTCGAAAGATGGGTTCAGGCCGTTCCCGAGAGTGATTTCCTTGTACAGCGCCTCAATGATGGCGAGTAGATCTCCGTCCAGAGCGACCTTGAGACCGGTGGACAGTCGAACGTGTCGTGTCTTCGACATTATTGCTTGCCAGAGGAGGTCGCGAACGCCCGAACCGCCTCCTCTTCTTCCCGGAAAATGGGGATGATCTTGTGAACCCCGGCCATCGACAGCATGGTTTCCACCCTTGCTTGAGGCGCCAGTATGTGGAGCGCCCCCCCCTGTTCCTGGGCGAGCCGATAGATGTCCATGATGCACCCGATGGTTGCGCTGTCTATGTAGGACACCGCGGACAGGTCGAGGAGGAGGGATCGGGCTCCTCGCTCCACCTCGGCCCTGGTCTTCTCGGCCAGAGCCGGGAGCAGAGGGTAGATCACACGGGTGGTCTGGATGCGGATAACGGTCGCAGCGCCGTTCTTCTCAATCGAAAGATCCACGGTCTTCTCCTTCAAGCAAATGACTCATGTGTCTCAGCGAGGTCCTTTCGTGCGAAGGGCCCTAGCCAGTTCCTCACGTCCCCGGTTGATCCGGCTCTTGACCGTTCCGACGGGCAGCGAAAGTCTGACCGCCATTTCCTCATAGGCAAGGCCCTTCAGATCCCGCAGCACTACCGCCTCCCGTAGTTTCTCCGGGAGGGTGGCGAGGCCGACCCGCAGGAACTCCTTCGCCTCCGAGGCTTGCAGTGCACGGAAAGGGTCGGTCGACCCCGAGGCTACCGCCTGATCAAAGGCCATGCCGTCATCAACCAAGGTTCGCTGTTCTCGCCGGGTCGAGCGGTAGTTGTCGATGCAATGGTTCCGGGCTACGGACGCCAGCCACTTGGAAAAATCGGCGTCCGGATCGAACTTGCCGAGGTTCCTAAAAATGCGCAGGAATATTTCCTGGGAAAGATCCTCGGCGCGATCGTGACGGCCGGTGAACTTGTAGGCAATGTTGAAAACCCGGCGGCGGTGTTTGTCCACCAGAGTCTCCCACGCCGGTCCGTCGCCCTCGAGGCACCGCGCGACCATGGTTACATCTTCGGCTCGCGGTTCGGTTCGAGTTGGAAGCACTTGGAAGGATCTTGAAGTCTGATTGGCGCGACAGCCTGGGGGGGAAGGACTAAAAACCTCAGCGCAATTCGGGCCGTCCCGCCTCGGTCCAAGCGGTATACCAGAAGCTGCCGACGTCGGCGGCGGCATTCGACAGAATCTCGCTGAGAAGCCGTCCGGCCCGGAGTTCGAAGGCCTCGAAATACGGGCCACCGTAGCCAGACTTTCCGCGATGGGCGAGACTGTCCGCGTAAAGGAGGTTGTCGACCCAGACGTGATTTCGAACCATCGTTCCGAAAATGTAATCACGCGGATTTTCCAAGAGTCGCGCCGCTTCGGGGTTGAGCTTCAGCCGGCCCTCCATGCTCTCAGGCAAGAGGCCGGCGAGCCGCTTTGAAAGGCCGGGTTGACCGGTCTTTTGTCCGTCGAAATTCTCCGAGAGAGCCAGCGGGTTGTTGAGGTCCGCGGCCAGGATGGCCACCGCATCCGCTTCCACGAGAATCCTCTCCTTATCGCCGCTCTTGAACGCTTCCACGAGGCGTGCCTGAGCCTCCAGAAGAAGGAAAGGGAGCCGTCCGATCAACGCCGGGTCGGCTTTGGCCATCAAAACGGCCTCATCCTGGGGGATGTTGAGGAAAGGGTACGCTCCCAGAGCGTCCAGGGCGAAACGCCGACCCTCGGGACGAATGGGGGGATCTTCATCGGGGATAAGGCTTGGCATCTCGTATCGATGCGACTCGAAGTACTTCTTCTGAGCCTTCGGCAGAGTGTCGATCGCCTTCCTCAGCACCAGCCGGTAGATCGCGTCGCTCCAGGCGAATGAAGATCCAGGCAGGACGGCGATCAGACAGGAGACGCCGAGCCGCGAAAGAGTCATCAGTTTCATCAATTTTCTCCAGGGTGACGTATGGGAGACCCTATTCTGCTCGCGCCACCGTGATGGACCGAACTTCGCGAACCCCAGACGCCAGGAGAGTCGACGCACACTCGCGCAGGGTGGCGCCCGTGGTGGTCACGTCATCAACCAGGACCACGGTGGCGTTACGTAGGGCGAGGTCGTGTCGGACCGAGAACGCATTCAAGACATTGCGTCTTCGCTCCCGAGCTCCGAGATCGGTCTGCGAACGCGTGTTTCTGGTTCGCACGAGGCACTTCGAAACGATGCCGGGGCGGCTCTTGGTGAGCGCCTTGGCCAGAAGGTCGGCCTGGTTGAACCCACGACGACGGAGCCGATCTTTGTAGAGCGGAACGCCGATGATCAGATCGGCGCTCTCGAGAATCTCGCGGCAGCGATCGATGCGAAGCAGACGGAGGGCCAGCCGGTCCGCGGTTCGGTGCCGGCCCTGGTACTTGAGAGCGACCACGCAGTCGCGGAGGGGCCCGGCGTAGGACCCGAGAGACACGCCTCGCGAAATAACCGCGAGACCGCGTCGACACCGACCACACTCTTCGCCCCGAGATGCGGGCAATGGCGATCCGCATTCGCATTGTCCCCCCCCGATCAAGGGGAGCCGGTTCCAGCAGAAATCGCACAAAGGGGGGTCGTGAGCGACGATCAATCCCCCGCAGGAGACGCACGGCGTGGGAAACAAGGCCGAGGCGAGCGCATCCCACGTCCTGGTCCAGAAAAGCGTCAACTCCTGATGGCCTCCCTGGTGTCCTGCCACGTACCTTCGAGGTAGGACACTAGATGATTCCAGCCTCGATTTTTTCCTGGCAACTGAGGCAGTGCTTGGCCCAGGGGACGGCTTCCAGACGCTTTCGTTCAACATCGTCGCCGCACACCACGCAGGCCCCGAATTGCTTGTCATCGATTCGGACGATGGCGTCGTCGATCATCTGAATCTCGTCGCGCTCCTTGTTCGAGAGGCTGAACAAGAACTCCTTCGTGTAGGAGTTCGCAGCCTTGTCGACAGGATCATGGTAGTTGTCGGAGTCGACCAGCTTGCCCTGCAAACGGGTCTTGTCATACCCCCTGGTGATTTCGGTCTTTTGATCGACCAGGCGCTTCCGATAGGTCTTGAGCGTCTTTGAGTCCATGTCCGATCTTCTCTCCTTAAGGTTCTTTCCACCAGGCGTTGTTGTCATGGGTCAGGCAACCCCAAACCGTTTGCACTTTTCCCAAAGCGATTTCCGCGAGATCCCAAGCGTTCTGGCCGCTTCCGCCTTCGTGCCTTCAGAGTTCTCGAGGACCCACAGGATGTAGGTTCGTTCGAGTTCCTTGAGCGTTGGCTGTTCGGATCGAAACGAGCGGATGACCGTGCCCGCGGCCAAAAGATGTCTTGGAAGCGCCGATGCGTCGATGAGGCCGTCGCCCTCGTGACTCAACGCGGCCCGCTCGACCGTCGATTGGAGTTCGCGCACGTTACCAGGCCATGCATAAGCCTCAAGGATCTGCTGCGCCGCCCCTGAGAAGCCGGGGGCCCGTGTCCGCAACCGCCGACGCTCCGCGGCCAGGAAGGCCGCGGCCATGGGAAGAATGTCGTCGATTCGTTCCCGCAGCGGGGGCACGGGGATGGTGATCACGGACAACCGATGGTAGAGGTCGTCCCGAAAGGTCCCGAGCGCGATCGCATCCTTGAGCGGCCCGCGTGACGTGGCCACATATCGAACATCCACCGGCCGCTCCGAACTCTCGCCCAGGCGCTGAATTTTTCCCTCTTCGATGGCTCGTAGAAGCTTTGCCTGGATGGCCGGAGCGAGGTCCTCGATATGATCGAGCACCAGAGTCCCGCCATGCGCCCGTTCCAGCCTTCCACTCTGGACCTCGAAGGCGTGCGTGAAGGCTCCTCGGCCATGGCCGAAGAATTCCGAATCTGCGAGCGATTCGGCGATGGCCCCACAGGACACAACCTCGTATGGGCCCTCCCGCCGCAGGCTCAAGTTGTGCAGCGCCTCCGCGATCCGGCCTTTGCCGGAGCCGGTCTCACCCTCGATGACCACGGGCGCCTCCGCGGCCGCGATCCTCGGCAGGCTGGACTCGATGTCCCGCATGGCCTTCGAAGCGACAATCAGAGGTTCGAAGGTCAATCCCTGACCTCTTCGCGCCTGGCGCCGCCCCACAGTCGCTCCAGATCGTAAAACTCGCGGCTTTTCGGGGTGAAGATGTGGATCACAAACGGGCCGTAGTCCATCAGAATCCATTCCCGCCGCGGATAGCCCTCAAGATGCCGGGGCTTGACGCCATCGAGGCGCAGTTGTTCCTCGATCGCGTCAACAATGGCGACGACCTGCCTCTGATTGCGACCGGTGGCGATGGTGAACCCGTCCGCCAATCCGGAACCTTCGGCCAATTCGAGCACGACCACGTCCTCGGCTTGCTTCGCGAGGGCCGTCCTGGCCGCGGTTCGACAGTAGTCAATGGCGGTCACTTGTACAGACCCTTCTCCTGGATATATTGCCGCACCGACTCGGGAGTGAGATAACGGATCGACCGCCCGTCTTTGATGGCCCTTCGAATGTCCGTCGACGAAATGGAAAGGCCGTCGAAGGGAGCCGCATCCAGGCCGGCAGCCGGGCACTCGCCTGGCCTTCCCAGGACTCGGATCTCCGCCAGGCGCCGTACTTCCGCAGCGTCGCGCCATTGATCGACGCCCGCCGCCGCGTCGGAGCCCAGAATCAGAACAAACGAAACGCTAGGCGACCGGGAGGTCAGGGCGCGCAGAGTGTCCACGGTGTAGCTTGGGGCCGATCGACGAACCTCGCAGTCCTCGACCGAAAGCGACTCATGGTCGGATGTGGCGAGAGTCAACATGGCCCGCCGATCTTCTCCCGAGGCGACCGGTGGGCCTTTGAAAGGCGATTGTTGGGCGGGCACCAGACGCACCTCGGTCAGGGTGAAGTTCTCGAGCGCCCACTGGGCGGCCCGAAGATGGCCGTAGTGAACGGGATCAAATGAACCACCGAAAAGACCCACCCGTATCATGCGGAAGCCTCTTCCCGAGGAGTCTGCAAGGCTCCAGCGAGGTGCTGTGTGAGTTCCTTGAGGCCCTGGCCCGTCGCCGCCGAAACCGCGAACAACTCCAGGCCGTCGCGCTCGGCTAAGGCCTGGAGGGCGGCTAGCGGATCGTCTTCCTTCGAGACGAGATCGCGCTTGCTGGCCACGATGACCCGAGGGCGGCTGGACAGGGCGGGCAAAAAAGCATCGAGTTCGCGGCCGATGGTCTCGTAGTCCGCGGTGGCGTCCCGGCCCGAGATGCCGGAAGCGTCGATGACATGGACGAGCACGCGTGTCCTCTCGATGTGTCTCAGAAAATCCAGCCCGAGACCCGATCCGGTGGACGCCCCCTCGATAATTCCGGGCACGTCGGCCACCACGAAGTCATAGTCGTCCCATGAGGCCATGCCCAAGACTGGGGTGAGGGTGGTAAAGGGATAGTCGGCGATCTTTGGCTTGGCGGCCGAGATTTTCGAGAGCAGCGTCGACTTTCCCGCGTTGGGCAGACCCACCAGGCCGACGTCGGCCAGGAGTTTCAGGTCGAGCCAAAGCCAGTGTTCTTCGCCGGCTTCTCCCGGGTCGGCGTTTCGAGGCGCGCGGTTGGTGTTCGAGAGATAGCTCTTGTTTCCGCGGCCCCCACGTCCACCCTTGGCGATGAGGACTTCTTCTTCGTCGGCTACCACTTCGCCCATCACGATGTCCGTTCCCTCCTCCCGGACGATGGTTCCCAGAGGGACATCAATGTGGGTGTCGGGCGCGTCGCGCCCAGTGCGATTGCTTGGCCCGCCGTGGCCGCCGCGCTTGGCCCGGAACTCTGTATGGAACCGCAGCGGCAGGAGCGTGTTTTGATTGACCCGGCCGATCAGAATCACATCGCCGCCCGCTCCGCCGTTGCCGCCGTCGGGCCCGCCCATGGGCACATACGCCTCACGCCTGAAACTCGAACAGCCGCGTCCGCCATCACCGCCTTTTACGAAAATCTTGACGCGGTCGACGAACACAGTGGAGGCCTGAACCGAAACCGTTGAGCCCTCAATGGAGGGTTTTGAGGCGCTTCGGAAAGCGCTTTAAGCCTCGACCGGAACAATGCTGATGAACTTGCCTCGTCCGCCGTGATCTTCGAAGAGCACGTGGCCGCTCACCCTGGCGAAAACGCTGTGGTCTCGGGCGAGACCGGCATTCTTTCCGGGCTTGAACGCAGTTCCCTTCTGCCGAACGATGATGCTTCCTCCCGAGACCAGTTCGCCGCCGAAAGCCTTGACGCCGAGGCGCTGCGAGTTCGAATCGCGTCCATTGCGAGAGGATCCGCCGCCTTTGTTGGTTGCCATGTCTTCTGGAACTCCTTAGGCCTGGACGCCGTCGCTATCGATGAGGACGGTCGTGAGGTACTGGCGATGGCCGCGAGTCTTCTTGTAGTGCTTCCGGTGCTTGAACTTGAAAACACGCACCTTGGTGTCGCGAATCTGCGCGACCACGGTGGCGCTCACCGAGGCACCTGAAACAGGGTTGCCGGCGGAGACTCCCGCATCGGTGCTGACGAGGAGAACGTCCGAGAACGTGATCTTGTCGCCGATGTTGCTTTCAATCCGGTCGACCTGAAGCTTCGCTCCAGGTTCGGCACGGTACTGTTTTCCGCCGGAGCGGACAATTGCGTAAACCAAGGTGGCCTCCGTCTAGACCCGAAATAGAGCCGTTGATTCTACCCCAAGCCAGGTTTTTACGGGCGACGCACGTCCAATCCGGCCCGGGTTTAGAAGTCGTACCCGATCCAGAACTGGAACCGAGGGGAGGTGCTCCGCACCTTGAGATCGGTCAACCAACTCCAGTCGAAATGCAAGGGAAGTCCGAACATGAAGGCCTCAACCCCCACCCCGAACGACGCCCGACCATCCACCAGCCTGCGGCCATCGACCGGCTGACCGAACAGAGGATCGTTCACGAACGAGACGCCCGGGCCCTTGGTAGAGAACGTGAACGGCTCGTCCGGGTAGTGAGCCCCACCCATGCCGCCGAACACCGTCCCTCTCACCGGCCCCATCAAACCGAGCGGGGTCAGCATGACATCGATAAGAGGGATGCGGAGCTCGGCGTTGGCGAAGAACCCGGTGGATCCGACGAAAGAGAGGTAGTTGTAGCCGCGCAACTCCATGTTCCCGCCGAAGCCGAACAGCCGCGGCTGACCCCCCGTGGACCTGAAGCCGCGGACCCGAGTGGCGAGGAGCACGGAGGTGCCCCCCAAGCGCATGTACTTCCGGGCGTCGAACTCCAAGGTGTTGCGGGCAATGAACGAACCTATCTTGGGCGACACCTCGAACGAGAGATTGATAGTCGAGCCCGCGAGCGGTCCGAACTCCCGGAACCGAGTGGTTTCACGGGTGTAGCCGATGCTCAACGGGACCGTGCTGCCGCTGTAGACAGGAACCTGCTGGCCCAGAAAGCCAGCTTGTTGAATAACCTGCTGCTGAATCTGGGGATCCGGATAGCCGGTCTTGATCCGCGAATATCCAGCCGCCACCTGAACCCGGTTGAACTTGTTGAGGGGGTAGATCGCAAAACCGATGGCCTGGGTGTAGCGCTCGGTGGTGAGAGCCCCATCCCGGGTGTAGAACGATGAAAGCTGGTAGGGAGAGAAATAGTAGTAGGTAAAGTCGGAGGCGGTGACTCCCCAGTTCCAGCGCGCGGAGAGGTTCGCATACTGGGCCGAGTAGTTGCGGTACTCGCGGATCGAGCTGGCGGTGAAGAGGAAGATCTGATCGCCCAGAACATCGGTGAGCGCCACCTGGGATCCGCCAAAGAAGTCGCCGTTCGAGGTAAAGCCGACGTTAAGGGGCGGACGGCCTTCCAGGAACAATCCTTCGAACAAGCGCTTTCTCCGCTTGTTTTCGGCCACCACCTGATGGGTCACGTCAGGCTCAAAGTCGACGACCTCATTGGGCGCGGTGGAGACGGTCTGCTCCACCTCCCGAATGGGTTCTGAGGGGTCGAGGGAATAGAGTTGATATTGACCCTTGAAGTAGGAAATGAATCCGAGACGGTCGCCCTTTTCGGAGGTCAGCGGAGCGGGCGCCATATTCCCGCCCAGGGCATTGCTGAACTGCTCGATCACCCCGGTTTTGATATTGATGCTTCGAAGGTTGTAGATCCCGTCATCCTCATCCGACGAGTAGAAAACCTTCGAACCATCGCTCGAGAAATAAGGCGCCACATCCGCGAACGGTCCGAAGGTCAGATCGATCCCGCGTGAGGGATTGCCCAGCGGGAACATCACAATCTTGTTGTGGCCGCTGATCCTTCGGTTATAGACCACCAGGGTGCCATCCGGCGAAATGCGGGGGTTGGCGTCGAAGAAAGCGTCATTGGTGAGATTCTTGTATTCGCCAGTCTCGAGGTTCACCAAGTAGATATCTGCGACCCCTTCCTTGGTGGCGGCGATGAGCGCCTGCTTTCCGTTGGGAAGAATGCAAGGCGACTCCACCTCGTCGAGATCGAGCGAGATCTTGTTGATGATGTTGCCGGAGAGCGGGGAGACCAGGAAGAGGCTCCGCTTCTTTCCCGTTCGACCCACAAAAGCCACCGCATCACCCTTTGGGGAGAAGTCAATGGTGCGCCCGGTCACGAAACCCTCGCCCGGGAATGTGATGTTCTCGTACCTGCTGTCATAGCCCTTGGTCAGGTTCTTGACCACCGATCCATCCTTCGTCGACAGCATCACGATATCGGCCTCTCCGTCGGTCCGGTTCCCCGTGATGGCGGCGACCACTTCTCCGGAGGGGGAAGGGGCGAAGGCGTACACCTGCGAGTAGGAAGTTTTCTCGGGATCGGGAGAAATTTCCGTGCCGTAGTCCGTCGGACGCTGCCGGTCTCGAAATGGTTTGAAACGCTCCTTGATCCACTTCTCGAAAGACGCGTCGAACTCCTTCGGAGTCATCCGGAACGTCTGCTGATAAATGTTGTCGTCGGACGTGCTGATGATGCTCTTGCGAAGGGTGTAGAGGAACTGGCGGATTCCTTCTTTGCCGAAGCGGGCGGCCATGAAATCGAAGGTGGCGTGGCCGAGGTTGTAGTCCACGCGACCACCCGCGACCTCCATCTTCGACATGCGGGGGATCTGATCGTTGAGCGCCGCATCTCTCACGGTCATCAGGTCGTGGGCGTCCCAGTCCCCCCGGAGATAGTCGGCGAGACCTTCGTCGACCCAGAGCGGGATGCCCCGCGAGACCAGGCCGCGCGGGATCAGGTCGAATTCGAAAATATGGGCAAGCTCGTGCGTGATCAGACCCTGCAGGCGGTCGGGTGCGCCATCCACGGGAATGACCATGCGATTCCGAATGGGCTCGGAGAAGGCCTGGACTTGTTCTGGCACGAAGTCAGGAAAGAGATTCGTCTGCTCGAACTCGGAGTGCGTCTTGTAGAAGACTACCGGGGTCGACGACTGGATCTCGTGCTTGAGTTCAGACGAAATGTGCTGATAGCTGCTTTCGAGGTAGGAGACGAGGCGCCCCAGGTGCTGTTCAAATTCGGGGTAGTAGTAGACCTCGAAGTGCGGACTCTTGTACACGCGCCAGGCGAAGCGGTCGTAGTTCACCTTGTTCTTCCCGAAGTACGGGATGTACTGGGCGAAGGCCATGGGCGCCAGCAGGGTTGCCAGAAGGCCCAGCACGGCCAGGCGCAGCGGTCGTTTCATGAAGGTTGGGGTCATGGTCATCCTCAAAAGGCGTCGCTCGACTATGGCGGCTTGGCGCTTAGGGCCGTTCTTTGGTGAGTCTTCTTTGTTTGAGAACTCAGGGGAGGAGGACGCGGGTTCCCCTGATTTTCTGAGGCGAGATCACCCCGAGAAAATTCGGCAGAAGGCGGTCCATGAGTTCGAAGTAGGAAGACAGAGGTGAGACTTTTTGTTCCTCGCCGTACACCACCTCCTCGGAAAACCGTTCTTTGTGAAGCAGTCGGCCGGTAGCCCCGTCGATGAAGGAGAAATCGGCCGAGAGAGTGAAGGCCTTTCGGTCGGCGTATCGATTGCCCCGGACCTCGCGGACCCGGCCTCTACTGTCGCGAGTGTAGGAGGACTCCTGCTGAAACCCGGATCGATTCTGCTCCTCGAAAGTCAGCTTGCCGGTCACGATCAGAGGGTTTTGATACTCCTCGCCGAGTTTTCGCCAGAAGGCGCCGTCGCCCAGGATCCTTTCGCCTTCCGCCCGGTAGCGGTCCCGATCCTCTCGGGTCACTCGAACATCTTCAGCCTGCTTGAAGGCCTTCGCCAGCGCCTGGTTCAAAGGCGGACGATCGGGCTCAATGACCTGGAGCTTCGAAGCCGATCGCAGCTGGTTCTGAAGAAGGCGAGAGGTCTCGGGAGCGAGATCGATGCCCTCATCCGCGAGGTCAGTGACGAAACCAGCGACCAGGACGCGGCGGAACTTCGAGACGTCGAGCTTCGACTTGAGCGGCGTCTCGATGGGGACCTCCAGCGAACTGGCGCAGCCGGAAGCGAGAACCGCCGAGGAAAGAAAGAGGGCGAGGGCAGGGGGCGGAGTCTTCACCGCACGGTCACCAGTTCAGGACCCATGGGACTTGCGGGATCGGGAGTCGGCGCGGCTTTGGGCGCGGCGTCTTTTTTCAATTTCCGGTTCCGCTTCTCGTCGGCTTCTCGAAACAGATCGTAGTTTTGCTGAATCGAGAGGTTCTTGGGCTCCAACTGCAGAGCGCGCTCGTAGGCGGCCCGAGCTTTGTCGAACTCCCCTTGCTGCTCGAGGGTGACGCCGAGGTTGTTGAAGGCGGAAGCCGACTCTGGATTCTTCGTGGTCGCCATCTCAAACCGGAATCGCGCCTCCTGCCACAATCCGCGGCGCGCGACGTCTATGCCGAAGGCGATTTCCTTCTTGGCGTCTTTGTCACCGTCAGCATGGGCGAGAGAGACCGAGAGGAGGAGAAGGGGTGCGAAGAGAGGAAGAAAGCGGAATCGCGTCATGAAGAGGCGCTCCTTAAAATAGAGGATTCCGTCATATTAAGTCACGACGACTCGATAAGAGCAAAAGATGCGCCAGCACCAGCCGCCGCGGTCGAAAGACTTTGGGGACGAGTTGTCCAGGGTCGGGGACACATCCAACACCCGCAGAGGACGCGGGGTGCGTTTCGGACCCTCAGTAAATCCTGAAGCTCACGGGCGCCTGGGCCGTTGTCGGCACCGGGCGACCGCCCTTGATGGCGGGAGAAAAGACCCACTGACGCACGGTTTGGATGGCTGCGGCATCGAGCTGAGGAATCGATCGCAACACGCGGGCGCGGCCCACTCGGCCATCCACACCGATCAGGATTTCCAGCGTCACCACGCCTTCGATCTTCTTAATGAAGGCCTCCTGGGGGTAGACGGGCCGGGTTTGCTTCAAGAGACGGGGCGGCTGGTCGTAATCCATGACCGGGTTGTCGCCGGTTCCGCCAATCACCCCCCCCAGAGTCCCGCCGAGCGTTCCTCCGACCGTCCCGCCGACTACTCCCGCCTCCATGCCATCGACGGATCCAGCCTCTGACCCGTTCTCCACTCCAAACTGCTTCAAAGGGTCGATACCCTTCTCGGGCTCAACCGGCTTGGGGTCTTCGGGGATCGGGGGTTCGACCAGGACGTCGGGATCCGGAGGCTTGGCTCCGGTCTTTTCCGGGGCTTTCTCAACCGGCTTATTGGAGGCGCCTTTTGGCAGCGGGGGCGGCGGGGGTGGCGGGGGGTTGTAGATAAGCGCCCGAATGTAGTCCACTGCGGGCGGACTCTCGCCAGGGTAGAACAAGGGAGCTACAAGCACGGCCAGGAATATTGCGGCATGCAGACCCATGGACACCGAGACCGACCGTGCTCGACTCTTCGACGCTGGTGCCTTTTCGGGGAACAGAGAGAAGAGTTCGACCGCGTCTTCTTGGGGCTGGATATTCTCGATCATGGGTAATGCTGCAAGAGCGCAGCAAGAACACTGCCACTTCTCAAAGAGCCCGCGGAGTCTACCCCCCGACTCCTATTGGCTCGACGATGGGGAGAGGCCGGACTCGCGCCCAAACAAGCCGGTTACGAAGAAGGGACCCGTCCGGCCTGCCGCTTCTGCCACCACACCACCACCGGGCTCGCGATGTAGATGGTCGAGTAGGTTCCAACCAGGATGCCTACCGCCATGGTAAAGCCGAAACCCTTGAGAACTTCCCCCCCGAAAAGGTACAGGCCAAGAACCGCCAGGAAGGTCGTGCCATTTGAGATCAGGGTTCGGGTCAAGGTCTGATTGAGCGAGTCGTTCAGCACCTTGGCCAGAGAATCCTTCTTCTTCGCCTTGAGGTTCTCCCGCGCGCGATCGAAAATGACAATGGTGTCGTTCACCGAATAGCCTACGAGAGTCAGCAGGGCTGCGATGATGTTCAGCGTGATCTCATAGCCAAACACAGCAAGGCAGGCGAGGGTCACCAGGACATCGTGGAACACCGCGAGCGTGGCGGCCGCCCCCCAGATGGCGCCCCCGAAACGCCAGGTTATGTAGAGCAACTGGAAGAGCAGGCCCCAGACCGTGAGCTGGATTGCTTTTTGTCGAAGGTCCGCGCCCACCGTAGGCCCAACGATCTCGGACGAGGATTCCAATATTCGGTTTTCCGGGTATTGGGCCGCGATCGCCGCTTTGGCCGCATTGGCCGCCTGGTCGAGGTTTTCTTCATCGGCCGCCGCGATTCTCACGAGGACTTGATTCTTGGCCGGGTCGTCGTAGGTCTGAATGGTGGCGTCAACGATCGCCGCCCGGATCCGATCGATCGCGGGCGTGTTTTCGAAGTGGATAATGAGCTGGGTTCCACCCGAAAACTCGACGCCGTAGCCTTTAGGGTTGGCTCCGAAGTAGAGGCCGTTCGCGACCATGTATCCGAAGCCGCCAAAGATGATGGTGAGACTCACAGCGACGAAGTACTTCGTCCTGCCGAGGAAATCGAAATTGGGGTTCTTGAGAATCTCGAGCATTTTGTAGACGATTCCGTTAGATGGAGAGGGTATCGACTTTGCGGTCGCCGAGCACCCATTCGAAAAGGAACTTACTGACGAAGTACGAGGCGAAAATATTGGCGATAAGGCCCCACACCAGGGTCACCGCGAAACCACGAATCGCGCCGGTGCCGAACTGAAAGAGAAAGGCGGCGGCGATGAGCGCGGTCGCATGGGTGTCGAGGATCGTTATCCAGACGCGGTCGAAACCATTGTTGACCGAGGTTTTGACCGTCTTGCCCGAGCGAAGCTCTTCGCGAATGCGCTCGAAAACGAGAACGTTCGTATCCACGCCGACCCCGACGGTCAGAATGACGCCGGCGATGCCCGGCAGAGTCAGGGTCGCCCCGGCGTAAGCCATGGCTCCGAGAAGGATCAGGAGGTTGGCCAACAGCGCGACCACGGCATTCACGCCGGCGAGCCGGTAGTAGAGGAGCAGGAAGATGCCGATGAAACTCATGCCCGCGGCCGAGGCCATGACGCCCGACCGAATCGAGTCTCGTCCGAGAGAGGCTCCCACCGTCTGCTCCTGGAGGAAATTCAAGGTGGCGGGCAACGCGCCAGCACGAAGGACCTTGGCTAGCGTATCCGCTTCCTCCTGGGAGAACGATCCCTGAATCACGCCCTGGTCGGTGATGCGCGAGTTGATGACGGGAGCCGATTCAACCGAGCCATCGAGAATCACCGCGAGACGCCGCCCCACGTTGTCTCCGGTGGCCTGACCGAACTTCTGGGCGCCGGTGGGAGTGAGGGAGAACTGGATATCGGGAAGACCGGTCTCGCCGCTGACGCTGGGGCGCGCATTCTTGAGGTCGCGGCCGGTAATGACCGCTTCCTTTCGCACCAGATAGAAGGAGCGTGTCCCGGGCTCGGCGCCGGCGCCGCTCACAATCTCCATGTTGGGTGCGGGTTCGGTCTGGCCCGGGGGGAGAAGCAATTCCCTCGAGGAGGCTTCGTTCTCGACAAGTTTCAAGGAGAGTTGGGCCGTGCGCTTGATCATGTCCTTGGCACGGGCCACGTCGGTGACTCCCGGGAGTTGGACCAGAATCTGATCTCCAGCGCTGCCATGAGGGGTGATGACCGGTTCGGTCACGCCCAGGACGTTGACCCGCCGCTCCAGCGTGCGTATCGACTCCGCGACCGTCTGCTCCTTCAGGACGCGTTTGTACGGGTCGGTCATCTTGATCGAGAAACCAGCGGTGGTCTCGCTCATATTCCATTCGATGGACCGGAAGAAGTCTCGCAACGTCGTGCGGGCGTCCTTCATCCGGGCCGGTTCAATGCCTTCGACGGAAAACGCGTCGATTCCGGTGGCTGCGACTTTCGCCCCGGGCATCCCCGCGCGGCCCAGTTCGCTCGAAGCAAGCGACACACCGTCGGAGACCGTGGCCCGAAAAGCGTCGTCGGTGACGACCTTCATGATCAGATGCATCCCGCCTTTTAGATCGAGCCCCAGCTTGATCTTTTCCTGAAGCGGCCACATGGAGACGAAACACGCGATCAGGAACGAAGAGTAGAGGATGGCCCGCGCCCGCAACTCCTTGCGGAGGAAGGTCCAGGCGAGAGCCCCGACCGCGATCGAGATCACGAGCCAAAGCAGGAATGGATTATTAGTGAGGCTGTCCATCATGATTTCCTAGGTTTTGGATCCTTCACCAGCGTTCTCAAGCGCGGCAACCGCGCTCCGCTGGACGCGGATCTTTGTTTTGTCGGCGATACGGACGTAGACCACGGACTCTTCGACCCCCTCGATCACTCCGTAGATTCCGGAGGCCAGAATCACATGGTCTCCGCTCTTGAGCGACTTCAAGAGGGCGTCCTGGTCGGCTTGCTTCTTTCGCGAAGGCCCGATCACCAGCACGTAGAAGATGCCGAAAACGATGGCCATGGGAAGAAAAGCCTCGAAGATGCTGGGCTGAGCCGGGGCGGCCTGCAATGTCACGAAAAAAGCGGAGTCCATGGTGGTTGGGGTCTGGTGTTCGTTGAAACGCGCCGATACTTTTCTTTGCGGAAGAGCCTATCGAAACGTTGCGCGAAGAGCTTTCGATGTCTCGCGATCTGCTCTCCGTCAATGGCTCAGGCCGAGAAACCCTTCGAGGGTCTCCTGCCGGAACGTTTCAAAGCGGCCCGCGACGATACTCTCCCGCGCCCTTCCCACCAAATCAAGGTAGAAGAAGACATTGTGCACCGTGGAGAGAACCGCCCCGGTCATCTCGTTCGCCATATGCAAATGGCGCAGGTACGCACGCGAGGTTATCCGGCACGCGGGGCAGAGACAGTCGGGATCTATGGGTGAGCGGTCTCGGGCGAATTTGGCGTTTCGGATTGACAGTTTTCCCCGCCAGGTGAACACTTGCCCATTGCGGGCATTGCGGGTGGGCAAGACACAGTCGAACATGTCCACGCCGCGAGCGATCCCGTTCAAAAGATCCTCTGGTGTTCCGACGCCCATCAGGTAACGCGGCTGATCCTCAGGAAGGCGGCGGTCCATCACCTCCAGGATGCGCATCATGTCTTCCTTCGGCTCGCCGACGGAGAGCCCCCCGATGGCATAGCCGGGAAAGCCGATGGAGGTGATCGCCTGGGCGCTTTGTTCGCGCAGGTCTTCGTGGACGCCGCCTTGAACGATTCCGAAGAGCCACTGATCCTCGCGAGCGTGGGCGCTCAGCGAGCGTGCCGCCCAGCGCGCCGTCCGCTCCGTGGCGTCTTTCACCTCGTCGCGCGAGGCGGGGAAGGGAGGGCACTCGTCGAACGCCATGATGATGTCGGCGCCGAGCTTCATCTGGATTTCGATCGAGCGTTCCGGGGACAACTCCAGCCGCGAGCCGTCCAGATGGCTTCGAAATACAACGCTGTGTTCGCTTCGCTTACGGAGCGCGCTGAGACTCATGACCTGATAGCCGCCGCTGTCGGTGAGGAACGGGCGACGAAAACCGGTGAAGCCCTGGAGACCGCCCAACTCTCGCACCAGCTCTTCGCCGGGACGGACGTGCAGGTGATAGGTATTCGCGAGGATGATCTGCGCGCCGATCTCTTCGAGCTGCGTGGCGGTGAGTCCCTTCACGGAACCGGCGGTTCCGACCGGCATGAAGATCGGGGTGTGAATCGCACCATGCGGCGTCGTGAGACGCCCCGCACGAGCGCGACCGACGCGCGCGTCAACTTGAAATTCAAGAAATTTCAAAAAATCTTCAGACCCCGCTCTCTCCGAGTATAGGGAACGCGCCCATCGGAAACGGCGGTTTGGACCCCATATAAGAAACCATTCTTCGATCCGGTCCGGGATCTCGACCCCATGAGCCCGCGCCCGCCTGCGTCATCACTACAGCGAAGCGAGATTCGTGAGAAGACACCGTTCTCGTTGTTTGTGTTGTATAAACCATACCAATGACTAATTCCCCCTCTTCCACAACAAGTTCTCAACAGAACTTCCACAGGCTAAGACGCTGAAATAAAGGGAGACGCGCCGATGAAAATTCCACTGGAGGTCTTGACAATGTGCAAGTCATTACCTACGCTCCAACTAGTGCATGTCCCTGTTGTCAACACAAAATGTTGGAAACGGGGTCGGGCAATACCTAGATCGAAAGGGGGGATTACACACCATGGCCGCTAAGAAAGCTGCTAAGAAGGCTGCAAAGAAGAAGAAGAAGTAGGTCGCTTCCATTTGCGGCTTCAGGAGGGGGTGAGCGATCACCCCCTTTTTTTGTTCCTTATGAGAGGCCAGCGAGGACGAAGCGTTCCACCGCGTAAGCAACACCGTCTTCATCGTTGTCTGGAACGACCTCGAGGCCCAGCGAGTGGAGGCCCGGGTCCGCGTTTCTCATAACGCAGCCCATCCCAACGGAGAGAAGCATGCGCTGGTCATTCCAATTGTCGCCGATGGCCAGAACTTCGCCGATACCCATCCCCCATCGTGCGCACAGAAAGCCCAAAGCCTCCGATTTGTCCACCGAGGGCGCCACCACATCAAGCAAGGATAGGTCGTCTCTTGGATAAGTGGTTCGGAGCGCCGAGACGCCGAAGGGTTGACTCCCGATAGCCGCGGCCAACCCCTCCATTTCGCTCATCGATCCACCAAACATCACTTGGAGCGGGTCTTCCGATTCGGCCGCCAAAATGGTCTCCAGGTTCTGCACCACGCGAACATCAGGATGAGAACGAGAAAGGTAGTAGGCGAGGAGAGTGTGAGAGGGGGAAGCGGTTTCCACATAGAGCAGGCCTTCGCCACGATGGCCGTAATGCACGACCGGATCGGCCCCAAGAACCTTTGCGAACGCGACCACGGCTATGGCCGTGGCACGATCCAGCGGCGAGACTCGGATGGCCGTGGAGTTTTCCATCACCAGGCCACCATTGTGGAGGATCAGGGGCGGGTTCATGGGCAGGAGGTCCGCGATCTTTCTCGCCGCCGGATAGCGCCGTCCGGTCACCAGAGCGATGCGGACCCCTGCGGTCCAGGCTGCGGCAAGGGCGGCATGGTTCCTCGGTGAAATTTCCTTGCGCGAATTGAGCAGGGTTCCGTCGATGTCGAGAGCAAGAAGACGGATCGCCCGCGAGCGAGAACTGCTCAACGCGACTCTCGGCCGTCGAAGACCTCGACTCGCTCGATCACGTCGGCCGGGCGAAGTTTGTCCACGATGTCCATCCCCGAAAGCACTTGAGCGAATTGCGTGTACTGGCCGTCAAGGTGTGGCTGAGGCTCGAGAGTGATGAAGAATTGAGACCCCCCCGTGTCCTTCCCGGACAGCGCCATGCCCACGGAGCCCCGCCCATAGGGCCGGGCGTTCAACTCACATCGGATTGTGAAGCCCGGCCCTCCGGAGCCATCGCCTCGCGGGTCGCCGCCTTGCACTACGAAGCCGGGGACCACGCGGTGGAACGTAAGTCCGTTGAAGAAGCCGCTCTGGGCCAGTCGTACGAATGACATCGAAGTCAGTGGAGCATCGACGAGATCGAGGCCCAACTCGATTCTTCCGTAGCGCGTCCAGATCAAGGCGCGAGGGGAAAAAAGTGCGGTCTCATCCGGCTCATAGATCGTCACCAGCCGGCGAGCATCCGGGGCGCGGATCGATCGCGCTTCCGGGGAGGCGAGCCCTGCGGAGAGCATGCTCAACGCCCGTTGCCGCACCACCCTGGATGGGTCCGAACCGCCAATCTGTCGCAGCAAATTGCGGGATTTCTCACCCACGCTCTTCCCGAGCGCGTCGACCACGCTCAATCGCACCTCGACATCGTCAGCCTTCGCCGAAGCTTCGAGAGCCGTGGCATAAGCGTCGGTGAAGGGCTTGTCGCTCTTGCCTTCCAGCGAAGACAGCCCTTCCACCGCGGCCGCACGAATTCCGGGGTCCGGGCTCTGGACGTATTTCAGCAGAGTCGGGGCTGCGTTCAGTCCGCGAGCGCGGGCGAGGGCCCCGAGGATGCGCGGGAGGACAAGCGGGTCGCTGTCGTTCAACATGGGGAGCAGCAATGGCGCCGCTGCCTCGCCCAGAGTTTCGGCCAAGGCGACCGCCACCGCCTGGCGAACGCGCCAATCCGGGTCGGGTCCGATGGTCGAGAGGACGAGTCCCACGTCGTCCGAGTCCATCCTGATGAGGGCCGGCCAGGCGGCGGACCGAATCCATGGATCCGGGTGGCCGACGTTCTCGATCACCCGGGACCGCCAGCGATGGTCAGGCGGGAGAGCGGCGAGCGTCAGCAGCGCCTCATGCCGAAGAACCAGGTTGGACGACTCGAGGGATCGAGCCGCGATCTCCAAGGCATCCAACGAACCAGTGAACCCCAAAGCTCGAAGGGCCTGGAGCACGACACGAGGGTCCTGGTCGCCGGCCAACTGCTTCAACACTTCGAGATGAGCAGGGCTCTTGAGTTCGCCCAGACCGCGGGCGGCGAGGGACCGGATGTAGGGATCCTCGGCGCGGGCGCCCGCGAGCAGGATGCCGGTGAGCTTCGGATCACCAATCCGCATCGCCGCCCAGACGCAGGCCCACCAATCGATCGCCGGCTGGGAGTCGGGGCCTAGTACGGCCGAGGCAAAGGCGTCGGCATCCTTCAGACGCGCCAGAGCAAACAGGTGCAGCCGAAGCTCCACCCAGGGATCGTCCGCCCGGCCTGGATCGTCGCCGCGGATTCGCAACACACCGGACGTCCGGGGCAGCGACCGTCGGAAGGCCTCCGCGATGAGCGCGGCCGACGACTTCAGGCCAATGCGACCAAGCGCCTCGGACGCCCGCCCGCGGGTCACCGCGTCAGAGTCCATGAGCGCCGCGGTCAAGGCGGGCGCGCCTTCCGGGACGCCCACCAACCCGATGGCGAACGCGGCGGCCCGACGGACCTCGACCTCTTGATCTGTGAGCCGCGGAATGAGGGCGGGAACCGCTAGAGGATCTCCAATGCGCCCAGCGGCGAGGGCCGCCCGGCGTCGAATCGCGGGATCGTGGCTTTCCAGAAGCGCCAGGATCGAACCGTTACCCAGGGTTCGACCATCCTCTAGGACCAAAATTCCTGCCAGGCTGTCGATCCGGGAGAGCGGAAACGAAAAGCCCACCCCCCGCCGCGAACCCGAGGTGGCGCACGAGAGCGTCAAGGCGCCCAACAGTCCGACCGAAAGCAGAGAGAGTCGTGGCATCAGAACTCAGGAAGACCTTTGAAAGACGAAGATAACCGCGAAGGGTCATTCGCTCCTCCTCGGCTGCCGCTGAGTGTGGCGTGGGAGTTGTGCGCTTTAGACTCAGCCGCCACCTCCGGAGGCATGGATTTCTCACTGATTTCGACATCCCCCTTGAAACGGCCCAGCCCTGCATCGAAGGCCGCCTGAGAACCAATGCATTGTCCTGTCTGCAATAGGCCGGTCGCCATGGCCAGGGCGAACTGCGTCTATTGCGGCGCATCGCTCCCCCCGAGGTCCTGGAAGCGGCCGCGCTCGCCTCGGAGCGCGTGCTTCAATCGAAGAGCCTCACTCAACTGGAGGCCGTGGCCCCCCGTCTTGCGCAAGGACCGCCTGCCAGGAGCTACCTGGTTGTCGACACCTCCAACGTACTCCCGGAAACGCTGGCCCTGGCCTGTTCCATTTCCGTGTGGGAGGCGCGGCAGTGGCAGGCAGCCTCCCGCTATCGCCTGTTTAAGGTCATCACCGAGTCCACTGATGAGCCTCCGGAATCTGTTTTCCAAGAGAACGGCCTCACCCTGTTTGCCCTTCCCGAACAGGCCGTGGTCCCCGGGCGAAGCCCCATCCTTATCGAGTCCATCGACCTGTCGGCGAGACCCATCCAGTGCACACTTCGCCGGGACGCCGAGGCGCCCCCAGAGCGCAGAGAACTGACCGATCACGACGTTGCCCTCATTGTTTCGGCACCCATCAAGCGCGAGAGAGTCAAGGACCAAACCTCACTCCGCGTTCCGGCCGATACGCGCCGGGAAGAGGCCTTTCTCGTCCACATCCATCTCAGGGGCGAGGTTCGTCCATGGGAAATCGATCCCCTGAGGACCGCGTACGAAGGGGCGCAGTTTGCGTCCGCACACATGAGTACCAGGGAACTGGTGCGCCGACTGTCGGCCAAGGCGCCCCACGACCAGGCCTTCAGGAACATCGTTCCCGTCCTCTCGCCAGGGGCGGACCCCTCGAGCGATTTCGCCGGGCTGAGCCCATCGGCAAAAAAAGCGCGCAAGGCACCCAAGATAGTGGTCTTCGACAATGTGGCGCAGTTCCGTGAGTATTCAGCCTGGCGAGGCGCCACCGAGAGGGAGCGGCTGAACCGTTCGCAGGTTTGACGGGGCGCGATTCGAAGCGCCTTGTGCTACCTTCTTCCCTTCGCATGAAGCTCGTTGTCCAGATCCCCTGCCTGAACGAAGAGGAATCCCTGCCCGCGGCCCTCCGCGCGATTCCCAGGACCATAGAGGGCATTGACGAAGTCATCGTTCTGGTGATCGACGACGGATCGAAAGACCGGACCCGGGAAGTGGCTCTGGCCCACGGGGCCGACCATGTGCTTCGCTTCACCCGACACAAAGGACTGGCCAGCGGCTTCATGGCCGGCCTCGACGCCAGCCTGAAGCTGGGCGCCGACATCATCGTTAACACGGACGCCGACAATCAGTACCCCGCCGAGGACATCCCACGCCTGATCGGCCCCATTCTCCGGGGCGAAGCGGACATGACCATCGGCGACCGGCAGGTCTCCGAAGTCGCCCATTTTTCTTGGATGAAGCAACGCCTGCAGATGCTCGGGAGCTGGGTGGTGAGAAAAGTGTCTGGCACGGACGTTCCAGACACCACCAGCGGGTTCCGCGCTCTCTCTCGGGAAGCGGCGCTCAGGATCAATATCGTCAGCGAGTTCACCTACACTCTCGAGTCGATTATCCAGGCGGGGAAGAAACGGCTGGCCATCGCCCACCTGCCTATTGAAGCCCGGCACACTCGCCCTTCGCGATTGTTCGGATCCACCTTCGAATACGTGAAGAGATCGGTGGCGACCATTCTGCGGATCTATGCGATGTACGAACCATTCAAGGTCTTCATGATTCTGGGCGGCGTGCTCTTCTCGGCCGGCGCCGCACTTGGTCTTCGCTACGCCTATTTCTGGTGGCAAGGGGACATCCGGGGCCATGTGCAATCGGCGATTCTTTCGGTCTTGCTTCTCATCCTCGGCTTCCAGACCCTGCAATGGGGTCTTATGGCCGATCTCATCGCGAGCAATCGTAAACTGATCGAGGATGTCCTCTACCGCGTTCGAAAGGCGGAGATCTCCAGCGAGGAAGAACCTCGTGGCTGAAACACTCGACACCACTGTCGTCATCCCTGCCTTCAACGAAGCAGACGGGATCGTGGCGACCGTACAAGGCCTGAAGACGCAGGGCTTTGCGGAGATTCTGGTCATAGACGATGGCTCGACCGACGAGACCGCAGTCCGGGCTGAGGGAGCGGGAGCGCGCGTGGTGCGCCATCCTTACAACAAGGGAAATGGGGCGGCGGTCAAGACCGGCATTCTTGCGGCATCCTCCCGGGTAGTTCTACTCATGGACGCTGACACCCAGCACGATCCAACCGAGGCGAGCAAGCTGGTCGGGCCCATCGGCGCCTACGACATGGTGATCGGAGCACGGACGCTCGCCGATCAGACGATGCTCCGGGCGGCCGGCAACGCAATCTTCAGGGCTCTCGCCTCCTGGCTGACCGGTCGGCCCATTCCCGATCTGACTTCCGGCTATCGAGCGGCGAAGCGCGAGGCGCTGGTCGACGTGCTTCACCTTCTGCCCAACGGCTTTTCGTATCCCACCACGTCGTGTCTGGCCCTCCTGAAGTCCGGTCAGAGCGTACTTTTTGTGCCCATCACCGCGCGCGTTCGGGTCGGCAGCTCGAAGATCCGGCCGCTGCAGGATGGATTCCGTTTCATACTGATCATTTTCAAGATCGTGACCCTCTACGCGCCACTCCGGGTCTTTGCGCCGATCGCGTGTCTCGCCATGGGCACGGGCGTCGTCTACGGAATCTGGAACGTCCTGAATTTCGACAAGATTCCCATGGGTGCCGCCCTGCTGATCCAGTTGGGGGTGGTGGTCTTCCTGTTTGGCCTCATCTCCGAGCAGATCGCGTCCCTGCAGGACAGGCGTTGAGGCGGGCCTATCGAAGAGGCGACGTCTTCGCTCTGGTTGTCCTCGCTGTCTTTCCTCTCCTTGCGTACCTCGAACCGCTTCTTGCTCACCGGCTCTTGGGACCAGGCGATGGGGTGGCCCTTCACCTGCCCCTGCGAACCGAAGCCTTTCGGGCCTATCGCGAATTTTCGCTGCCGTTTCTGAACACGCGGGAGTTTCTGGGCACGCCGCTCCTGGCCGCCTATCGGGGCGGCGTGCTTTATCCGCTCACCATTCTTCTCTCGCCCTTCGATCCGTTCTCCGCCTTTCAAACCCTCGTGGTTGTCTCGATTTCGCTGGCGGGCTTCCTCACCTACTTGTACCTGAAACGGTTGGGCGCCGGCGCTCCCGGAGCCTTCGTGGGTGCGCTGTCATTTGCCTACGGCCCCTATCTGCTGAGTCACTTTGAAGACACGGCAACCCTGGTCGCAACACCCATGCTGCCTCTCGTCCTGTTGGCCGCCGAATCCCACATGAATCGCTCGACCCCTTCCCGCCTGATCGGCCTGGGCCTGTCCGTGGCCCTTTTGGTCCTGGCCGGCTCACCCGAGGCCCTTCGGGCGGGCGGGGCGCTGCTTTTTGGACGTCTGCTCCTGGGACACACGCTCGGCCGTTCCCCCCGGACGCCCTCGCGAATCGCCACCGCCCTGGCCATCCTGATCGGCCTCGCTCTCTCGGCGCCGCAGTGGCTACCCACACTAGACTTGTTCCCGGCCGTCGGCCGCCAGGTGACGGGACTTGTCGCCGAGAGCGCGTCAGAGTCCGTGCCCGGTCTCACCGGACTTATCCTGATGACGGTGACCCACACCCCGGCGGCGAGCCTTGCCGTCGCCAGCCTTCCTCTCTTACTCGAGCGTTTGCCGGTGCGGGTCCTCCTTCTCGCCGTCTTGTCCTCGCTGGCTCTTCAGATGGGCCGAGGACCACTCCTGGCCCCCGGCGCCCTGCCCCTCGTCCTGGAGTTTGCGCTCGCCGCACTCGCGGGGCTCGCCCTTGATGAGCAGTGGCGGGAAAGGAAGACACGGCGAGGCCGAAGGCTCCGGGCCTACTTCCTCGTGGCGTCCCTCGCCTCCGTCGGGGTCCTCTCGATTGCGGCGGCGACGCTTGGTGGTCTTCCCGAGCGGCTGGCCGCCGCCGTCGGCGTGTACGCGATCGCGCTCATAACGTATTTCGCGTTGGCTGATGCCGAGGGTGACGTCGCGGCCGGAGTCTTTCTCCTCCCCCTGGCGGTCTCCTTCGCCCTCCAGCCATCGGGTCGAGAAGTCTTCAAGGATGCCCCCACCCGGTCTCAGCTCGTGGCCGGTACCCCGACCCGCAGCGCAGTGGATCACGCCCTCGCGGAATTGGGGGAAGAGCCGCGGGTTCTCACCCTTGTCCGCTCGTTCCCGTCCGAATTGGCCCTGGATCTTGGGTTCTCCGGTTACGGAGCGCTGGCCCCGAGGGTTCAGGCGAACGGGTACGACCCCATGGCGCCGGTGTCGGTCCGTCGAGTGCTGGGGGAGATGGGGGCGCGCGGCTTCCTTACAGAGCGCTCGCTTTCGCCGGACGTCGAATTACTACGGGCGTGGTCCATCGATGCGATCCAGGTGCAGACCGCCGACCTGGTTCGAGCGCCAGGCGACGACGCCATCGATGTAGCCCTCGAGCCGGGCGAAAAGCGCGTCTTCGCCGTGCCCTTTCTGCGCCTCAAGGACATCATCCTGACCTTTGATGCCGTCCCTCGAACCCCGGTGGAGGTCTTTGCCAGGGTCAACGGAGGTCGCGAGGTCCTGCTCTCCACGGTCCGTCCGAATTCGACAACCGCTATCGTGCCGTCGCCGTCCTACCGGGCGGACGCCATCATCATCCAGGCGTCCGCCGAAGACTCGGCCCCGTCGCGGGCCACGCGTCTCATGGATCTGGCGGTGGAGACGCAGGAGGGGCTCACGGTCCAGGTCTCACGCCTCTCGGCATATCTGTCCCAACCCGCGTTTCTGGAGATAGCGCCGACCCCGCAGATCCGGGTGTTTCGAGTGATGGGCACAAGACCCCTCATTTCCGGAAAATTCCAGGTTGAGCTGGACGCTGGCCCGGATCCGGGTGGCACCATGACCTTCCACACTCAGGTGGCGCAAGCCATCGACGTGGCGGTTCCGTTTCTGCCTGGCTGGACCGCCGATGTGCCTCTTTCCGACGTTGCGGGCCGGATTCGAGCCCAGGCTCCCTCCGTCACCCCGGTCCACTTGCGCTATGCGCCCCGAACCTTCTTCCCTGGTGTGTTTGTCGCTCTTCTGGGCTTCCTGACCATCGCCGTGCTCCTCAGAAAACCGGAGATTGTGTCCGCGCTCCTCAAAACCCATCGGGACGAGAGAAAATAGCCGTTTGCAGAGAAATCCGATGGAAAAACCTCGCCCTTCCGTCTCCGTCTTCTTTCCGGCCTACAACGACGCGGGCACGATCGCGAGCCTCGTCATCCTGGCCCAGATGACGGTCCGGCAGCATTCGGATGACTACGAAATCATCGTGGTCAACGACGGCAGTCCCGACCACACCGGCGAGCTTCTCGACGAGATGGCCAAGGTGAACCCATGGCTCAAGGTTGTTCACCACGCCAAGAATCGGGGCTATGGCGGCGCCTTGCGCACCGGGTTTGAGACCGCCTCCAAGGAACTGGTTCTCTACACTGATGGAGATGCCCAATACGACCCGAGGGAGTTCGCCCTTCTCCTCAAGGCCTACTCGGAAGAGGTCGATTTCGTCAACGGCTACAAGATTTCCAGAAACGATCCCTTCTACCGCAAAATCATTGGGCGCGTGTATCACCACTTTGTGAAGCTCGCCTTCGGCCTCAAGGTCCGAGACGTGGATTGCGATTTTCGACTGATGCGGAGGAGCGTTTTCGACAAGGTGAAGCTCAACCGCTCCTCCGGCGTCATCTGCGTGGAGCTGATGAAGAAGGTCCACGATTACAAATTCCGTATCGCGGAGGTCCCGGTTCATCACTACCATCGCACGTACGGGACCAGTCAGTTTTTCAACTTCCCTCGCGTCTTTCGAACCCTGCGCGACCTGGCTGATCTCTGGGTGGAGCTCACGATCACCAAGAGCCACCTGAAGGCGGGGGCCTGACCTGGTGGAGTATCTCGACTCGTATCGAAATCGGGCCGTCCTCGTAACCGGGGGTCTCGGTTTCATTGGATCGAATCTGTGCCGACGACTGGCTGACCTGGGCGCTCGCGTGACCGCGGTCGACTCCCTCCTTCCGGACTATGGCGGGAACCTCTTCAACCTGGAGGGCTACGAGGACAAAGTGCGGATCAACATCGCCGATGTGCGCGGCCATGCCATGGAGTACCTGGTGCAGGGCCAGGACGTGGTCTTCAATCTGGCCGGGCAGGTCAGCCACATCGATTCCATGACCGATCCCTTCACGGATCTCGAGATCAACTGCCGGTCCCAGCTGTGGATTCTGGAAGCGCTGCGCAAGAGGAACCCGGAGGCGAAAATCGTCTATGCCGGGACCCGCCAGGTTTACGGCCGGCCGCAGCGTCTGCCCGTCGATGAAAACCATCCTCTGGCCCCCGCGGACGTGAACGGAATCAACAAGATTTCGGGCGAGTTCTACCACCTCGTCTATCACCAGGCCTACCAGATTCGCGCCTGTTCCCTGCGCCTCACCAACACCTTTGGTCCCCGTCAGTTGATCCGGCACAACCGGCAGGGCTTCATCGGCTGGTTCATGAAGAAAGCGGTCCTCGGCGAAACCATCGAGGTCTTCGGCGATGGCGCTCAGCGCCGCGATTTCGACTACGTGGACGACGTGGTCGATGCGTTCCTGCGGGCGGGCGCGAGCGAAGCGTCGAACGGTCAGGTGTTCAATCTGGGGGGCGGCCCCCCTATCTCCCTTCTCGACCTCGCCCAGGATCTGGTGCGTCTCTCCGAAAAGAGCGACATCAAAATCGTGCCCTTCCCCGAGGAAAGGAAGAGAATCGATATCGGCGATTTTTTCTCGGACGCTCGCAAGATCGAGACCACTCTCGGCTGGAAGTCGACCACGCCCTTCGCCGACGGCCTGGCTCGAACCGTCGAGTACTACCGCGCGCACCAGGAGCACTATCTGTGACGGCCCCTCTCCCGGTTCCCTTCAACGATCTCAAACCCAAGGTGGCGGCTCATCGCGCGGCCATTGACCGAGCCATCGCGCGCGTGCTCGATCGGGGCTACTTTGTTCTCGGCCCTGAGGTCGAAGCGTTCGAGAAGGAACTGGCCTCTGCCATGGGTATGAAGGATGCGGTCTCCGTTGGAAACGGTACGGACGCCATCATCCTGGCCCTTGAAGCACGAGGCATCGGCCCGGGAGACGAAGTCATCACCTCCCCGATGTCCGCCGCCTTCTCGGCCCTCGCCATATCGCGTCTTGGGGCTACGCCGGTGTTCGGCGACATCGACCCCGTGACCATGAACCTCGATCCTCAAACCATCGAGGCCCGGATTACGTCTCGGACCAAGGCCATTCTGCCTGTGCATTTGTACGGTCATCCGGCGGATCTCGATCCGATCATGGATATCGCGCGTGAACACGGACTTGGGGTCGTCGAAGATGCTTGCCAGGCGCACGGGGCTCGGTACAAGGGGCGTCCGGTGGGGAGTGTCGCCGGGATCGGAGCGCTCTCCTTCTATCCGACCAAGAATCTGGGTGGAGTGGGCGACGGCGGCGCGATTCTGGTTGACGACCCCGACGTGGCCCAAAAGCTCCGCAAACTTCGAAACGGCGGCCAGAGCGAGAGGTATCAGCACGAGATCATCGGGACCAACTCCCGGCTCGACGAGATCCAGGCGGCGATCCTGCGCGAGCTTCTCCAGACTCTCGACGCCGAGACCGCGAGACGGCGCGAAATAGCCGAGCGCTACTTCGAGGCGTTTCGGGGGATTCCTCTTTGTCTCCCCGAAGAGCAGAGCTATGCGAGAGCCGTGTATCACCTTTTCGTGGTCCGCCACCCCCGTCGTGACGCGTTCATGACCGCCCTCGCCGATCGAGGCGTGGGCACTCTGATCCACTATCCCGTGGCTCTTCATCTCCAACGCGCCTACGCCACGCTTGGGGGCAAGTCCGGGGACCGTCCGAACGTCGAGAAGGCGGCGAATGAGATTGTTTCTCTGCCCGTCTATCCCGAACTCACGGATGCCCAGGTCGGAGTCGTTATCGACGCGGTAAAAAGAGCCGTCGACGCCTAAGAGGACCAGAGGACTTCGAAAGAGTCCGTTCCGGAATCCATCGATTGCCACAAACCCTCGGAGCCGCCTTCGCCTTACCCGCAGCGATCGTCCTCCTGCTGCTTCCGGGACTCACCTTTTTCTCGCTCGCTCCCGCGTCGTCTCGCCACAGGGTACGCCTCGACGAACGACTGTTCCTCATCGGCGCCATATCCTTGGGCGCGTCCGCCTGGGTGGCCCTTCTGCTGGCCGAGATGGGGGCGTTCGGCACGATCCGAGCCGCGGTCATTGAGTGCATCGGTTGTGCGGCGGCGGTTCTCATGGCCCGCTCCCGAGGGGTCCGCCTCGCCGCCCCGCTGAGCGTGCCGTCGAGCCTCTCGAGTCTGCGGCCCGCTTTCCTTGTACTTCTGGTCGCCTTCGCGCTTCAGGCAAGGCCCAGTGAATACATCGTCGGCGGGCGCGACCCGGGAGCCTATGTCTCGGCCATGGGGGTCATCGCGCGCACCGGCGCCATCACCCATCTCGATCCCGTCGTGGCCTCCATTCCCGCCCCCGACCTGGACCTCTTCTACGCCAACCTGGAAGAGCCGCCGTTCCGCTTTACTCTCGAGGGCAACGAAGACAGGCCCCAGCCATCATGGCCGCGATTCATGGGGTTTGAACTCGATCACCCGAAGAGCGGACTGATCACACCTCAGTTCTTCCATCTGTTTCCGGCTTTCGGCGCCTACCTCTTCGAAACCATGGGCGTGCGTGGCGCTCTCGCCACCCCACCCATCCTGGGAATCCTGGGCACCCTCGCTGTCTTCTTCCTCGCACGCCGGATGTTCGGAACAGCCGTGGCCCTGATCGGTTCGCTGGGTCTTTCGACCACTGTCCTTCAGGTCTGGTTCGCGCGTTATCCGGTCTCTGAAGGGTTCTCTCAGTTTCTGATCTTCGCCGGCCTCCTGGCGCTCCGGCTGGATCAGAAAGATGAGTCGCGAGCCTTTGGCTGGTTGGCTGGGGCGTTTCTGGGGCTCACTCTGCTGGTCCGGATCGACAGCGCCCTGCTCCTTCTACCCTTGGGCCTTTGGGTGGTCGTTCAGGTGTTGTTGCGGGAAGCCAAGTGGCGGTCCCGAATCGCGGGCGTGGTCGTCCCCTTCACCATCCTGCTCGCTCACGCCGCGGTCCACGCGGTCTTCTTCGCCAAGAGATACGCCCACCAGATTTTGACCCGCCGTTACTGGAACCATCCGCCCTCGTTCTGGCTCCTCGTCGCCATGGCGGGCGGCGTCTTCGCCTTCCTTGCCTGGCGACATGGCCCCCGGGCCATGGCCGGGGTTCGTCGCCACCGTGCGGCTCTCCAGAAGGCCGTCATCGTGGTGATCGGAGTTACCGTCATCTATGCCCTGGCTCTGCGACCGACCCTCTCCGCCTGGGCCGGAGGGGATGGAAACGCGAAGGCTGAAAAGCTAGCGGATCCGACCCTGTTGGAGGACCTCGGCTTCAACCGCCTCGCCGCCCACGATGCCCAGGCGTTGAGGCGTTATTCCTGGTTCGTGGGAGCGCCCGCGCTCGCCCTTTCGCTCGTGGGTCTCGCGTTCTTCCTGAGGCGTTTCGATAGCAGCGATGTCCTTCCTCTGGCCGTTCTTCTGGTCTTCTCCGGCTTCTACTTCTACAAGATCCGCGTCTTCGCCGACTACTTCTTCGCCATGAGGCGCTACGTACCGGTGACCCTCCCCTTTACTTTCATCCTGGCCGCTCTCGCCCTCGTGACCATCGCGCAATGGTCGAAGGGCTGGCGGATCGGCGCCTGGGCAGCCGGGGTGGCGGCGCTCATTGCCTCCCTCTTGAATACGCAGCCGATTCTGTCCTACGTGGACTGGAAAGGAAGTGTGAAGTTCGTGGCCGACGTGGCCC
>JAENWE010000343.1 GCA_016650185.1 Vicinamibacteria bacterium
AGCCGCATGTCGGAGGTCATGGTTGCGCCGGAGAGCGCCTCGGGCAGGGTGTTCGCGTCGGAGAGGGCGCGAAGAACGACCTCGTAGGATCCTGGACGTTCCTCCGGGACCTTCCGAGTCAGTGCTTCGACCATTGAAGCAAGAAAGACGGGCGTATCGGGACGCAACCTGGTGACCGGTGGCACCGGCTCGGTCAGTTGTCGCGCCAGAATCTCAACCCCCGATCCGCCGTCGAACGGCCTCTTCCCCGTGATCATTTCGTACATCACGATGCCCAGCGAATAGAGGTCCGCGCGAAAGTCGACGTCCTGACCGCGCGCCTGCTCAGGAGCCGGTCGCTTCGACCGGGCAGCGTCCAGTATCTCAGCGACCGGCTTCTGCCGCGCAGGCTCCTAGCAGCTAGCCGGAGCGGATGCCGCACGCTCTGCGGGCAGCTAGCCTCTCCTCGCGCACGTTTTACGCCGTCGGTGGGACCAATTGGCCCCGTTTGGCCGATTTTGACGGGTCTCGCCCCGAGATCACCCTTGGCCCAGCCCTTGCTCTGTAGAACGGCAGAAGTCAGATCCAACCAGGACCTCCATCCTCTCCTAGCGGAGAGCAGGTCCGCTCCAAAAGGAAAAAATCCATGCGTGACGCTTTGCTGATCTCGGTGCTTGCCGGCACCTTCCTGATGTCCGGAGGCGGCTCCGCTTTCGCGCGCGACCAAGGACCGCCGCCCGACAAGGGTTCGTTCGATTCCACCGACTGCAAGGCCTGCCACGAGCCTGCGGTGACGAAGATGGAGCAAACGAAGCATGGGTCCCTCGCCGAGAGTTGCGCGACCTGCCACGACCGAACCAAGGCGATGGAGCACTCCAAGGGCCGGGCTGATGGCCTCGAAACCCCGGGGCCCTCGCTCAAGGATATGAAGGCAAAGGACGTCAACGCCACCTGCCTCGGGTGTCACGAGAAGGGCAACCAGGAGGCGTGGGCCAGCGGGATGCACGATCGGAGAAATCTGGCCTGTACGACCTGCCACAGTATCCATGCCTTCAAGTCGACGAAGGCCCAACTCAAAACGACGACCGATTCCGAAACGTGCTTTGGCTGTCACAAGGCCGAGCGGGCGATGGCTCAACGCACGTCGCACCACCCTGTGCGTGAAGGAAAGATGGGCTGCGTGAGCTGCCACAACCCTCACGACGGTTCCCGCCCGAAGATGCTGAAGGCGGAGTCGGTGAACGAGCTGTGCTACACGTGCCACGCGGAAAAGCGCGGTCCGTTCCTCTTCGAGCACGCGCCGGTGCGCGAGGACTGCGTTTCGTGCCACCAGCCGCATGGATCGAACCACAAGCGGCTTCTGGTGCAGAAGCTGCCGAACCTGTGTTGGAACTGCCATCTGACTGGCTCCGGGCACTTTGGATCGGGCGACAACCTGTCGACCGAACTTGGCGCGCGCACCGCGCCGGCCGGTTCGCCCAGCGGCTTCCCGACAGTGAACTCGCGGTTCGTGGAGAAGAACTGCAAGAACTGCCACATGAACATCCACGGCTCCAATTCGCCCTCGGGCGCCTACTTCATCAGGTAAGCCATGAAAATCACATTGAAGGTCCCCACAATTCTGGCCTGCCTCATGACGGCTCCCTTGGCGATGGCGCAGCCCGCTGCGTTCGGCCTGGGCGCCGGCAACTGCGCCATCAACAGCACTGAGACCAAGGGCGGGGAGATCTCCGTCGGCGTACTCAGTCGGGACAACGTCTCTTCATCGAAGTTCACGGAATATCGTGAAGTTCCGAAGGGCATCTCGGTTCCGTGCTTCAGCCTGTTCTCGAAGACGGACAAGCTCGACTTCAAGGTTTTCGGTTACAACGTCAGTCAGGACGATCAGCGCTACAACGGCTGGTTCAAGACCGATGGCTTCGATGTGACCTTCGACTACAACCAGATCCTGCACAACATGGGCAACGGGGCCCGCGCCATCGAGGCCGAGGTGTCGCCGGGTGTCTGGAGGATGCCCGATACTCTTCAGGAGACGTTGGGGCGGGCCAACGACGCAACCCCGACCTCGGGCCGGAACGTGACCTTCTACGATGCCCTGCTTGCCTCGACGTTCGACTCGGCCGGGCGAGTGGACGTGTCGAGCCAGAGGAACCGCGGGACGGCCGTGATCAATCTCGGAAAGAAGCTCCCCTTCGATCTGACCCTCACCTACATGCGGGAACTCAAGTCCGGGTATCGAGGCGAGGACGGCGGCGCGGTTTACAGTGCGGTCAGCACCGTGCTCGAAGTGCCGGGCCCCCTGAACGAGATCACGCAGGACATCCGAGTGCAGGCCGCCTACCGATTCGACAAGGGCAGCATCCACGGTTCGTTCGGGCGCAACCTGTACAACAACCGGGCCGAGACCCTGACCGTGGACAATCCCTTCCAGTGGGTGGACGCGCCCTACATCTCGGCCGCGGCCGGAGGCGGGCCCAGTCGGGTGCGCTGGATCAACGCGCCGGACAACGAGGCCAGCACCGGCAACGCCGGATTCCTGCTGAAGTTCGCCAAACAGACACGTATCGGTGGGGACTTCACCATGGGGAAGTGGACGCAGAATGCGTCGTTCTACCCCCACACCATCAACTCGGCGATCCTGACCCCGAGCGGAGTCCGCGCCGACAGTCTGCAAGCCCTTCAGCAGCCGTCGTTCAACGGGAAAATCGACACCACGACGGTCAACCTGACCTTCTCGTCGCGGCCGACGGATAGCCTGGCCCTTCGCGCCGCCTTCCGCAGCTACGACCTGAGCAACAAGACGAACCGCTACGTCATTACCGGTGATGTATCGGGATCTCCGGATCGGGTCTGGGGCGCGGTCACGCCGAGTGCTGCGGATCCGTATGGTCACGCCACTGCGAACGTCTACGACAACAAGACCACGCGGTTCACCGCGTCTGCCAGCTACGACATCGGCGAACTCACGCTGGAAGCGCAGGGGCGCTTTGCCCGCCTCGAGCGGACCAGTCGCGAGGCTCTGAAAGGCGACAACAACGGCTACGCGATCACCGCCTTGTTCCACGCCAGCGACTGGCTGGGCTTCCGCGGGACCTACGATCAGGCCAAGCGCACAGCCAAGGGAGAGACCCTCTACGGCTTCCAGGCCGATGAAGCTGAGCGAGAAACGAAACGGACCAGTCTCGATGTCGAGTTCTCGCTGCCCCGGAATGTCGAACTGACCTTCGCCTACTCCCTGCGCGATGTCACCTATCCGAACCGGCCGGATCGGGTCCCGGTGTCGTCGGGTGCACCGACGGCTGGTGGAAGCGCTTTCCCCGGAACCCCGAGCGGTCTACTCCTCGCCAAGTACGACTCGTACACCACCGAGATCGCTTACTCGCCAAGCGAGAAGGTCGAACTGGGCGCTTACTACACCTACGAGAAAGACCGCACCACGAACCAGTGGTCGAGCACCAGTGGACTGAACCTCAACAACCTGGTCAATTCCGCAGGCACCGACAAGACCGACACCTTCGGTCTGAACGCGATATTCCAGCTGAAGCCGGAAGTGTGGACGCTCTCTTTGAACGCCATGCGCCAGAAAGTGGACGGCCTGATGGACATCACCGCCCGCGAGGCGGGCTCGTTCTATACCCCCGGCCGCACCACGGTGGTTTCGGCGGGAACGGGGGGCGCTGCGGACATCACGGATTGGGACGACACCAAACTGACGAGCGTGACCGCGCAGCTCGACTACGTGGTGGCCACGGCGTGGACCGTTTCCGCAGGCTACTGGTACGAGAAGTATGACTTCAAGGACGCGTACACCGCCGGCGACCTGCTCATGCCGACCTCTCCGCTGATCTTCATCAAGTCCAATCGCGGGGCGTACGACGCCAACGTACTGTACGGCAAGCTCTCCTACCGGTTCTAGGAGAAAGGCCGGGCCGAGGATCCGTCCTCAGCTCTCGGTTCAGTTGCATACCAGGACCGGCACCGCGGCAGGTGCCGGTCCGTTGTTATTCGCCGGCTTCCGGGCTTTTCCCCGGGTCGGCTGTTGATCTTGAGAAAGGAAACGCCGTATGAAACTCACTCCCGTCCCCGCCGCTTTTCTGGCCGCTTCGTTCTTGCTCGCCGCGCCGTCCTTGTCCCGCGCAGACGAGGGAATGTGGATGCCGCAGCAAATCCCCGAACTCGCCGCCCGGCTCAAAGCTCTCGGGTTTGAAGGCGACCCGAAATCCTTTGCGGATCTCACGGGGCAGCCGATGGGCGCGATCGTGTCGCTCGGCGGTTGCACCGCTTCTTTCGTGTCGCCAGATGGCCTCATCGTGACCAATCACCACTGCGTGGCCGGGCATCTGCAGTTCAACTCGACGCCCCAGCGGAACCTGCTCCAGGACGGTTTTCTGGCGAAAACTCGGGAGGATGAGCTATCGGGCGGGCCGACTGCTCGGGTGTTCGTGACCACTTCGGTGACCGAAGTCACCGGTCAGATAACCGGGAACATCGAGCCCAAGAGCACCGACCGGCAGCGTTTTGATCTCATCGAGCGCCGGATCAAGGAGCGTGTGGCCGCGTGCGAGAAGGGCGGTCAGCGCTGTCGGGTGGCATCCTTCTTCGAAGGCCACAAGTACTTTGAGATCGCGCAACTCGAGATCAAGGATGCGCGACTCGTTTACGCCCCGACCGCCGACATCGGAACGTTCGGGGGGGAGACCGACAATTGGCGCTGGCCCCGCCACACTGGAGATTGGAGTTACCTGCGAGCCTATGTGGCCCCCGACGGCACCTCGGCGCCATATGCGAAAGAGAACGTACCCTTCAAGCCCAAGCACTGGCTGAAAGTCTCAACCGCCGGGCTCAAGGAGAACGACCTCGTCTTCGTGGTCGGCTATCCCGGACGCACCCAGCGCTACCAGACCTACGCTGAAGTGAAGGAAACCACGGAGTGGGGGATGCCGCTCGCGATCAGGCTGGCGGAGGAACAGATCGCTCTTCTGGACAGAATCACCAAGGACAACCGGGACCGCGCGATCAAAGCTGCCGGGCGCGTTCGCGGACTGAACAACGGCCTCACCAACCGGCGGGGCATGCTCGAAGGCCTGGTCAAGGGCGGTGCGCTCGCGTTGAAGGAGAGCCGGGAGAAGGAACTCGCGGCCTGGATCAACTCCGATCCCTTGCGCAAGCAGAAGTTTGGCGACGTGCTCGATGCGTTGGGCGCCCTGCAGACTGAGGGCGAGAAGACCCGCGAGAGGGACTCCGCGCTCGGCGGTCTGTCCGGCGCTTCCTCTTATCTGGCCGTGACCCAGTCTCTCTATCGACTTTCCACCGAACGTCCGAAGCCGGATATGGAACGTGAGACCGGTTTCCAGGAGCGAGACTGGGTTCGCATCAAGGAAGGCCAGGCTCGGACTCAGCCAACCCTGGATGCGACGATCGACCGTGAACTCCTGCGCTGGGCTATGACCCGTGCCGCCGACCTGCCCGAGGATCAGAGGATTGGACCGCTCGACGCCCTGGCCGGCCTGAAGCCGGCGATGGCGAAGGCCGACGCCGAAAAAGCGATCGACGCCTATCTGGACCACCTCTACGCGAGCACGAAGGTGGGCGATCTGGCGTTCCGGATGGGTCTGTTCGAGAAGTCCAAGGTCGAGACCGAGACCACCGACGACGCCTTCGTCAAACTGGCCGTGGCCCTCCATCCTCTGGGGGAGTCGATTCGCGAGAACGCGAGGAATCGCGAGGGCGCCTATCTCCGACTTCGACCGCGATACATGGAAGCGGTGCTGGCCAAGGCCGGGGGCCTCGCTGCCCCCGACGCCAACAGCACGCTGCGGGTGACCTATGGCCAGGTGAAGAGTGTGGCGGCGAAGGACGGCCTGCTATGGACTCCCTTCACCACTTTGCAGGGTGTTCTCGCGAAGCACACCGGCGGGCCTGAGTTCAACGTGCCGGAGCGCGAGCGCGAGGCGATCAAGGAGCTGCGCGCTGGAAAGACCAGCCCGTATGTGGATGGCCTGCTCAAGGACGTGCCGGTCAACTTCCTCTCAACCGTGGACACCACGGGCGGGAACTCCGGGTCGCCCACCCTCAACGCCAAGGGCGAACTCGTGGGACTGCTCTTCGACGGCACCTACGAAACGGTGGCCTCGAACTATCTCTTCGATCCGGTCCTGACCCGGTCGATTCACGTGGACGCGCGCTACATGCTTTGGACCATGACCGAGGTGGACGGCGCGCAGCGCCTGCTCGACGAGCTCGGCATCAAGTAACGGTCAGCGCACGAAGCTGACGAAGTCCGGCTACGCCTCTGGGGCGATCACGACCCAGGGTTCGATGGCAGAAAGACGGCACAGGGCAAGAAGCCGGCTTCGAGATGCGCGAGTTCCTGACCAGAAAGCGCGGCAAGGTCCCGCAACTCGTCCTGGTGAAAGGCGTGCTCATATCCGTAGATGCCGACCTGGTCACCGGGTGTTACCCGCTGCGCCCCCGGAAGGCGGGAGAAGAGGGAGCGCGCGCGAGAGCGGACCCGGGACATGGGCAGGTGCTCCAGATAGAAAGAAGCGAGCACCGGTCCGGTGGGACAAACAGCGCGACAGGCCCTGAGCAGACGCATTCGGACCTCGGGCGTGCGTAGGTGGGTGAAGCTGTTGAGTCCGAGCAACACCGCTGAGAATGGAGCCGCAGCAAGAAGACCTGAAAGCCCGCCGGGTCCGCCCGTCCCAAGCACCGCGTCCATGAAATCTTCGTAGCGGGAAAGCGCCACCGGCGCGTCGATCTGGCGACGTTCCAGGGCACTCTTCAACTCCTCAAACAGCGGTTCCGCCGGATCGAATGCCGCCACGTCATACCCCAGGGCGGCCAGGGGCCAGCACCTCGCGGCCAGCTCCCGCTGCGGTCACCAGCACCCGACCGGGGGCCGGCGGCAGCCAGCGGTCGACCAGCACCCGTTCGTCCTCGACGAACCCGCGCTCGTTGTTTGCGCCTCCATAGAAACCAACCGCTGCCTCGTAGCGCTCCACCACCAGTGAGCGTAAGTGAAACAAGCGCGGTTTGCCAGTCAATTCCCAGGACCGCGGCGGTCGTGGCGCGCCGGGGGGGGGCACTTCGGCCGCCCGTAGGCGCGCCCGGGCGTTGCCGCCGAGGGCGTCTGAGGCGCCAAACCGTTGCGGCTCGCAGGCTTCGCCCCCGTGGGGCGCAACCCGGCTCTTCGCCTTCGCCTCTTAGGCCGCCTCGTCGCCCTTGCTGCCGTGGTCTCCGCCGTGGCTATCGTCACCCAGCGCTTGAAGGCGAAGCACGCGGCTCTTCCAGTAGGGCGGGCCGCGACCAGG
>JAENWE010000344.1 GCA_016650185.1 Vicinamibacteria bacterium
TCGTGAAGTCTTCGGTCACAGGAGGTCTCCGTGCGGGTCGGCAAAAGTTCCGTGATCGTACACCTTGCGACCCCGAACATAGGTCTCCAAAACGACTCCGCGGAGGGCCATGCCCAGATAGGGGGTCAGGGGGTGACGATGCAGGACCGCGTCCGCCCTGATCGTGAACGAGGCCTCCGGATCGAAGACCACCAGGTCCGCGTCCAACCCGGGCCGAATGGCGCCTTTGCGCTCGGCGAGACCGGCCAGCCGGGCGCTCCGCTCCGACATCCATCGGCAGACCTCGCTCAGCCGAAAGCCCCGGGCGTAGGCGCCCGTCCAGACCGCGGCCAGTGAGAACTGCACCGAGGCGATGCCGCCCCAGGCGGCCATGAAGTCCCCTCCCTGCCTGACCTTCAGATCCGGCGTACTGGGCGAGTGGTCGGACACCACCATGTCGATCACACCATCCTGCAGGCCCTGCCAGAGACGCTCGCGATTCTCGCCCTCACGGATGGGAGGCGCGCACTTGAATGCGGGGCTGCGCGAGGGAATCGATTCGGCCGCGAAGGTCAGATAGTGGGGACAGGTTTCGACGGTCAGCGGCAGGCCTTCGGCTCTGGCGGAAGCGACGATCGGAAGAGCGTCGGACGAGGAGAGATGGACGATGTGGGTCCGGCAGCCGGTCTCGCGGCACAGAGCCACCAGCATCCGGATCGCGTCGTTCTCCCACGCCCGCGGCCGGGAAGCCAGATACTGAGCGTACTCGGGGGCTGCCGAAGGCGTCGCGCAACAAGCGCCCAAAAGCTCGGCGTGGGCCAGAAGCGGTAGATCAGCGGTCCTTAACGCGATCATGCCCGCGCGTAACGTGGCCCGATCAGAAGCAGGGAATTCTTCGATTCCGGAGTGAACAAGGAAGGCTTTGGCGCCACGAACGCCCGCCGCCGCCAAGGCGGCAAGATCCCCGGCGTTTCCCGGCACCACACCCCCCCAGAACGCGCAATCCACGTGCACCCGTCCGCGCGCGGCCGCCCGCTTGATCTCCAGCGCGGCGACGGTTGTGGTGACCGGAATGGAGTTGAGCGGCATGTCCACGATGGTGGTGATCCCTCCCGCCGCGGCCGCGCGCGTGGCCGTCTCGAATCCCTCCCACTCCGTGCGCCCCGGTTCATTGACGTGGACATGAGCGTCGACGACCCCGGGCAGAATCGCAAGGCGTCCAACGTCGCGGATCTCCAGGCCATTCGGCTCGGAGTCCACCACGGCCTCGATCCGGCCCCCGCGAACGATGATGATCCCCGAGCGTTCCCCGCCTGGGGTCACGACGCGCGAACTGCGCAGGGCGAAGTCTTCACTCACGCCGCGAGTTTAAGGCGGCGTTGGGACCGGGGCGCCTGCCTGCCGGGGGTTAAGCTCGCCTCATGCCGCAAGCGACACCCCCCGCACCTCGACCGTCCACCGCGAGGGCGAAAGACGAAGCGTTCATGCACATGGCCCTGCGCGAAGCGTCGCGCGGGATGCAGCGCGGGCAGGGAGGTCCTTTTGGCGCCTGCATCGTGCGTGACGGGATCATTGTGGCGGTGGCGCACAACCGCGTCCTCGTCACCGGAAACCCCACCCAACACGCGGAGATCGTGGCCATCGGACGGGCGGCCAAGAAACTGGGCACCCACATTCTCAAGGGATGCACGATCTACTCCTCCACCGAGCCGTGTCCCATGTGTTTCTCGGCGATTCATTGGGCTCAAATCGACCGCATCGTGTTCGGCACCGGAATCGCCGACGTCAAACGCCTCGGCTTCAACGAACTCTCCGTCTCCAACTCAACGCTCAAACGCCTCGGACGAAGCAGCGTCATCCTCGATCAGGTCTCCAAGAAGGAGTGCACCGACCTGCTGAAGTCCTGGGTGAAATTGGCTACGAAAACGACGTACTAAGGCTCAACCTGGTCCACCGGCAGCTTCGCGGCCGCGAGGGCCTTGACTGACTCCAGGGCGCGGTCGATGTCCGAGGGAGCGACGTATACGTGGGCCGACAGTCGCACCCCCTTGTCGTCGCCCTGCGCGCGCACCCGGATCTTCTTCTCCCATAGGGCGTTTTGCAGCTCGCGCGCGGTGGCGCCTTCAACCCGGAACGTGGTGATGGCCGAAGCAAGGCGCGGATCCGCCGGCGAGGAGAGGACGGCGCCCTTGATCTTCGCGAGACCCTCGCGCAGTCGCGTCGTCAGCATCAAGTCCCAGCGCTCCACCCGGTCGATCCCCGTCCGCTCGGCCAAGACCAGAGCGGCCATGAGCCCATCGATGATCGCGGTGCTGCCGGTGCCGTATTGCATGAACCGGAACGCGCCCTGTTCCTTGTTGTCCCACTGATAGCTCGCGAGCGTGGTCCAGAACTGGCCCTGGGAGTCTCGCTTCAGATAAAGGAGCCCGGTGCCTTTGGGCGCCATCAGCCATTTGTGGGGACTGGCGACATAGGCGTCGCAGCCGAGCGCGCGCACGTTGACCCTGATCTGCCCGAGAGCCTGCGCTCCATCGATGAGGGAGAACGCGCCATGCTCGCGGGCCAGGGCGATCAGCTCGACCACCGGCATCCTGATCCCGAACTGCGACGTGATGTGAGAGACCATGATCGCCCGCGTGCGCGAAGACGCAGCGGCGCGAAACAGGGCGACGATCCGCTCGGGCCCGCCCCCCACCGCGCTCGCGAGCGGAAGTTCCTTCACCACGATCCCTCGCCGTTTCGCCATTAGACGGAAGATCGAGACCGCCCCTCCGTGTTCCTGGTCGGTGGTGAGGACTTCGTCGCCTTGCTGCCAGTCGATCCCGTTACCGAGATCATTCATGCCCATGGTGGCGTTCTGGGTGATCGCCACTTCATCGGCTTCGGCGCCCAGGAAACGCGCGGCCGTGGCGCGGGCGGCCAGCAGGGGCTGGTATCCGGTCAGGGGCTCGCCATCGGCCTGGAAATACGGCCAGTCGGGCAGTTCGGCCTCGGTTCTTCTCAGGCTATGGGTCATGGCATCGAGGACCTCGCGGGGCATGGCGCCAAGCGTCCCGGTATTGCAGTAGGTCACGTCGCGAGGAAAGAGAAACTCGCCACGCAGACGAGCGAACACCTCGGCATCGCCCGCCGAGACGGCCGCGTCCTGCAGCGGCGACCCCTCCACCGCGCGGGCGCCCAGCAATCCATGAACGAGGGGAATCGCGGTCAGCGCTCCCAGAAAATCTCTTCTGTTTTCCATCGGTCCAGTCCTCCTCGGAATGTTTGCCGTCAGAATACGCGGTTCCGCCATGGTCACCGCCCTGATTCTCCTTTCCGCCATCCTGAACGCCTCCTGGAACGCGTTCGTCAAAAACGACAGCGATCGCGCCGTGGCCATGGCCTGGATCATGGGACTGGGCGGTCTGGCCAGTCTCTGCGTAGCTCCCTTCATCGCGCGGCCGGCGCCCGAGGTATGGCCGTACCTCCTCGCCACCACGATTTTTCAGAACATCTACATCGGACTTGTGCTCCTCTCGTACCGGCACGGAGACCTTTCCCAGGCGTATCCGATCGCACGCGGAACCGCAGCTCTGGCCGCGGCCATCGTTTCCTCCGCTCTCGGCATCGACGTCCTGACGCCTCGCGAATGGGCGGGAATCCTTCTTTCCTCCATGGGCATTGCGAGCCTCGCCTTCGCGGCCACCGGCCCGGCCAGCACCCTGAGGCGCGCCGTCGGGTATCCCTTGCTGAGCGGCCTTTGCACGGCCGGCTATTCCATCGTCGACGGAAGCGGCGTGCGATTAGCCGGGAGCCCGTTCGAATACGTAGTCTGGATGAATCTCTGCGCGTCGCCCTTCCTGCCCGCCTATGTCCTTCTCACCCGCCGCCACGAACTGGCCAGATCCGCGCGAGGATCCCTGGGGCCGCGGCTCTTCGCCGCTGCCGTGGCCCTCTCGAGCTACAGCATCGCCGTGTGGGCCTTCTCTCAGGGTTCGATCGGGCGAATCGCGGTGCTCCGAGAGACGTCGGTCCTTTTCGCCGCCATCCTGGGTTCAGTGGCGCTGAAAGAACCGTTCGGAACGCGCCGGATCCTGTCGGCGATGGTAATCCTGCTGGGTTTCGCGCTCTGGCCCTGATCCTCTCGGGGCGCGCGGCCGAACTCATCTCAGACGACCCAGAAGATCGTGAAGGACATCGCCACAATCGCCCTCCACCTTCACCTGGGCCAGATCGTCGGCGCGCGTCTTCCCGCGATTCACGAGCGCCACCGGCTTCCCGAGTTCGGCCGCGGCCAGGCAGAAACGGTAGCCCGAGAAAACCATCAGCGACGATCCCACCACGAGCACACCGTCGGCCCGCGCGAGTCCAGAGTAGCAGTCCGCCAACCGTGCCTTCGGAACGTTCTCGCCGAAGAAGACGACATCGGGCTTCAAGACGCCGCCGCAGAATGGACACGCGGGCACCACCACATCGTCGAAAGGGCCCTCGAGTTGCGCGTCGCCGTCCGGGGCATTCGCCGCGTCCCTCCGGCGCCAGAGAGGATTGCTGGCCACGAGTTCGCCCTGAATAGCCGCGCGCGACACCGGAGCGCCGCAGTCCAGGCAACGGACGGTGTCGAGCCGGCCATGAAGGTCGATGACGGCCTGACTTCCCGCCTTCTGGTGGAGGCCGTCGACATTCTGGGTCACCAGGGTTGAAATGGCGCCGACCCGTTCCAGCGCGGCGAGAGCGGTGTGCGCCGCCGTCGGGTTGGCCGCCGACACCCGAGCCCAGCCGACCAGACTCCGCGCCCAGTAGCGCCGCCGGGTCGCTTCAGAAGCGATGAAGTCCTGGAACTGGACAGGAGGCTTGTTCTTCCAGGCCCCCGACTCGTCGCGATAATCGGGGATGCCTGAGGCGGTGCTGCACCCCGCCCCCGTCAACACGAACAACCGAGGCGCGCTTCGGACAAACGCGTCAAGGGTCACTCCATCGCCCCCTTTCCGGAGAGCCCACGATCCAAATGACGGCACGCGGCCACCCCCTGCCTCAAACCAGACATACCTCTCGACTATATGCTTGACCCCCAATGACGACGCCTTCATCTTCGAACGACCTTTGGCAGAGCACTTCGAACCGCCTCTGGAAGACGCTCTCTCCCGAAGAGAGGAACCTCGCCGCCACCGAACTGGTCAAGGATCCGACGCCGCTCATTCGAGCGAGCGTCATCGCGGTGGTGGCCGAAGCGCGCAAGATGCGAGCGGTCGCGGTGCGAAAGCTGCAGGCCGACGTCCAAGCCCGCATCATCGCCACGGTGCGCGATCCCGGCGAGGTCCTGGCTTCGTCGCTGCTGGTGGCCCTTCACCTGGGTCCTCGCAAGCCCATGCTGGTGGCCTTCCTCGACGCGCTCGGGCTGCCCCACGAAGACGGCATACTCAAGGACGAGGCTACCGAGCCCATAGCCCTTGGGGAGTTGAAGAAGGGCTGTGCCGCTCTCGCTTCCGAACCGCCGGCGGCGATCAGGACCTATCTCAACACCCTGTGGCTTCAGGATCCGGGCCGTTGGGCGCACGCGAAAGACATCCCGCTGGGCTAGCAATAGCTAGTACAGGTCGCCCATCGGGTCGGATTCACCGGCGTTCGGCAGGGACAGCCAGTACCGTTCGATGAGCCTTCGACTCCCGGCACTCAAGGCGTGACGGATCATCCGCTTCTCGAATGACTTCATGGAACCCAGGCCCTGCTCGCGACCAAGCTCAGCGGCCAGGGCGAAGAGTTCTTTCGTGTCATCCTCGCCCCACGCCTCCAGCACCGGCTGAACCTTCGGCCCAAGAGCTCTTTGAGGATCCCAGTCGGCGGCCTCCTTGAACGCTGATTTCAACCCTCGTGACGAGCGTACCCGATCCCTCATGCCCCCGAAAAAAGCCGGCACGCCGATCCCGGTCAGCATGCGGAGCATGAAGGTGGAGTAGCGGCGCGGGGAGCGGAGCTGGGTCGCAGGGGGCAAGCGCACGCCCTTGGCGGCAAGTCGAATAGGCAAAGCCTCGGGCACGAGACAGTGCGGCCGCTCCTCGAAGAAGAGGAGGTCGCGCCCGAGGTCCACGCTCAGCGCCGCCCGGAGCGTGCTGAAATAATCGATCGATTGTGGCGAGCCCAGAAGGCCGAGAGGAGCCAGGACGTGCTTTGGGCCCAAACGCCGGACCATGACGGCCAGCCGTTCGCGCCAAGGCTGGTCGTCCTTCCCATCGCCTTCCGACTCGACATCCTCGAACCGCCTCACTGATCCGAGGCCCCGATCGGCGATGACCTCGGCCCCATCGGAATCGACCAGGGCCACCAGCAGAGTGTGGCGGCCCGCTCTTCGCTCCGCCCTGAGACGGGATAGACAGGAGAGGGCGGCGAGGTGCGCGGTGTCCGCGAACACAACGCTGTCGAACCTCAAGCTGAACGCTCCCCAAAGAAACGGCCGGCCCCGCGGTCAAGAAACGATGCGACTGGTAGCGGGGGCAGGATTTGAACCTGCGACCTTTGGGTTATGAGCCCAACGAGCTACCGGACTGCTCTACCCCGCGTCGAGTCGACAAACGGATTGTATCAGAGACACATCCACAGCGGTGATAAGTTCGCGCTCCTCATGAAGACGAGCGCCATCATTCTGGTGGGCGGCGAGGGGACCAGA
>JAENWE010000345.1 GCA_016650185.1 Vicinamibacteria bacterium
CAAGCGTGAGGCTCCCGAGGCCGACGCTGCCCCTGCGGCCAGCAGACAGAGGCTGCGCAGCAGGAGGCCGGCGATGCTCCGGTTGGTGGGCCAGTAAGGTCGAAGGGGGTCAATCATGAGGTCGCTCAGATGAAATACAGGGTGGAAAGAATGAAGATCCAGACGAGATCGACGAAATGCCAGTAGAGGGCGACGCTCTCAAGGCGTTTCTCGTCCGCCTGGGTCTCCGTAACTAGCAGCCAGGCCATGAGCAGAAGCCCCAGAGCCACATGCAGTCCATGGAGCCCGGTGGAGAGGAAGAAGATCTGCATGAACGTCGCGGCGCCCCAAGGATTGGAAACGAAGGGAGCGCCCGGATTCGTGGACAACGCGGTCGCGACCTGGATCAAATCCCACCACTCGTAGATCTGAATGGCCAGAAACAGGGAACCGGCCAGGAAGGTCCAGACCAGCCAGCTTCGAGCGAATGGCCTGTTCCCGCGACGAAGGGCGTCAAGCGATTCATTGAAGGTGGCGGAGGATCCGATCAGAAGGAGGGTGGCAAGGATCACGGGGCCGAGAGCGAGAGCGTCGCCCGGTCTCGGCCAGGGCACGGTCCCGCCAAATCGGAGGAAGAGCCCGGCGGCCAGGATGGACCCGAACAACAACCCTTCGTTCACCAGGAAGGCCCAGACCGCGAGGCGGTGGGCCGGCCACTGGATGAAAGAGGCTGGAAACGAACGCGGAGGAACCGTGACCGTCACCGCAGCACAAACAGGAGAAAGATGATCGCAAAGAGCAGCGCGGTCAGAAAGTGAGTCACAAGGCGCGCGAGGAGAAGGCTGTTTTCAGAAGGGGGGCCCGAGGCCTCACGAAGCATCCAAACCGCGAAACTCGTCGCCCCAAGGGAATGAACGAGATGAACGCCGAGTAGAAGGGCCACGAAGGCCTGGTAGGGCGCACCCAGTCCGCCCTGACCCAGGGCGATGGAGGCGATCACCGCGAGCGCGCTCACGACATAGGAGGCGCTGGCCCAAGCAAGCGCCTTGAATCCCTGGCGACGCCTTCTGCCGGAGGATCGAGCCGCCGCTTCGATGCCCAACGAGGCCAGGAGGCCAAGAGCGAGGAGCGGGAAGGGCCACAGCGCCGACGAAGGCCGCCAGTCCGCGAACGAGCGGCGAACCAGGTAGGCGCTCACCAGAGAAGCGAACAGCATCGTGGTCGCGGAGAGGGCCGCGACCACGCCGATGCGGGCCGCGTGCTCGATCGCGGAGGGCCGCTGAGCCAGGGTCGTTGGGTTCATACCCCTTCCGCCAAAGATTCGGGCTCCGTCCACTCCAGCGACTCGGCGGCCCAGGGATGGGCGCCCGAAGGCGCGCCACGCTTCAGACTCCAGAAGAAATTGATGAAGAACAGAATCTGGGCAAGGGCGAGAGCCACCGCGGCCCAGGTGATGAAGGCGTTCATGGACTGAAGGGGCTTCAGATACTCGTACTGATAGGGATCGTAGACGCGGCGGACCTGACCCCGCAGACCGGCCAGATGCATGGGGAAGAAGGTGGCGTAATAGAAGACGAAGGTGAGCAGGAAGTGAGCCGCTCCAAGACGCTCGCTCATGAGCCGGCCGAAGAAGAGCGGGAACCAGTAGTGCAGGCCGGCGAAGACGCCGAAGAGGGCGGCGCCCGCCATGATGATGTGGAAGTGGCCGACCACGAAGGCAGTGTCGTGAAGTTGGATATCGATCTGGGTCTGCCCCAGCCAAATCCCCGACAGGCCCCCGGTCACGAACAGAGAAAAGATGCCGAGGGCCCACAGCATGGGCGTGGTGAGTTGCAAGGGGCGGTTCCACAGGGTGGCGATCCAGTTGAACACCTTGACTCCTGAGGGGACCGCGATCAACGTGGTGGTGACCGCGAAGGCCGAGCCCAGGAATGGACTCATGCCGGACACGAACATGTGATGGCCCCAGACCAGGAAGCTCATTCCCGAAATCAGGGCCATGGCGATGACCATGGAACGGTAGCCGAAAACCCGACGGCCCGTGAAGACGGTGAACAGATCCGAAGTGATGCCAAGAGACGGGAGCATCAGGATGTACACCTCCGGGTGCCCCAGGAACCAGAAGAGGTGCTGCCAGAGAATGGGCGAGCCTCCCCCGCCTGGAACTGGATCGCCCGACAGCACCAGACCCATGGGGATGAAAAAGCTGGTGCCCGCGTGGCGATCGAGTAACAACATGACCGATGCGGCGGTCAGCGAGGGAAACGCGAGCAATCCAAGGATGGCGACGAACAGCATGGACCAGGTAAACAGCGGCAGGTCCATCATGGACAATTCCGGCTTCCTCAGGGCAAGGATGGTGGCGAGGAAATTGAGACCGCCGAGGGTGAAACTCACGATGAAGAGGGCCATGGCCACGAGCCACAGATCCTGGCCGAGGTTCGAGCCCGGGATCGCTCCTTTGAGCGCGGAAAGAGGCGGGTAGGCCGTCCACCCGGACGCGGCCGGGCCGCTCGGGACCACGAACGACGACAGCATGATGACCGAGGAGACGGCGTAGATCCAGTACGACAGGGCGTTGAGCCTTGGAAACGCCATGTCTTTCGCCCCGACCTGCAACGGAATAAGGTAGTTCCCAAATCCTCCGATGAGGGCGGCCGAGAGCACGAAGAAGATCATGATCGTGCCGTGCATGGTGAAGAGCGCCGCGTAGAACTCCGGTTTCATGACGCCTTCATCAAAGCCCTGGGGCAGGAGCGCCGAGATCAGACCGAAGTCGTGATCCGGCCACGCGATCTGGATCCGGACGATCAGGGCCAGAAGTCCGCCCACCAGGGCCAGAGCCATCGCGGTGAAGAGATACTGAAGCCCGATCACCCGATGGTCGAGCGAGAAGACATATCGAGAGAGGAAGCTCTGGGAAGAGGCGTTCCCGCTCATTGGGTCGCCTCTTTCACCTTGCCCGCCCACTCGGCCTCGGGGACGACTTCGATCAATCCCCGCATCCGATAGTGGCCGAGGCCGCAGTGCTCCGCACAGGCGAGCTCAAAGGATCCCGGCGTGGTAGGCGTGAAGGTGAACTCGCCCTGAAGACCGGGCATGGCGTCGCGCTTCACTCGAAAAGACGCTACGAAGAAGCTGTGGATGACGTCCAAGGATCTGAGGCGGACCTTGATCTCCCGACCCGCGGGAAGGATGAGCAGGCCCTGGGGAAGAAGGATGTCGTCTTCGGAAGCGGGGTCCTTCTTGTCCAGGCCGATGAAATTCAGTTCGGCCTGATCGACGAGTCTGGGATCCGTCCGACCGAAGATCCCATCTTCGCCGGGCAGCCGGAAATTCCAGGCGAACTGTTGAGCCACGACTTCAACGACCACCGGCTTCGGGGCGTCCGCGCCTTCATCTCCGCCGGCCAAGGCCCGCGCATCGATCTCGGAATTCACGAGCAGGGCCACGAGAATCGCGGCGGTCAGCGCGGTCCAGAGCATCTCCACGCGAATGTTCTCGCGGGGAATCCTCGCCTCGCGAGGCCGTCGAAGCAGGACGAGGACCAGAGCCAGGTGGGCCCCCAGGAAGACCACGCCGGAAACGATCAGGTTGAGCTCGATCGCCGAGTCGATCCGTCCCCGGTCGGCGGCCAGCGGAGGCATCGACGAGGTGGCGAGCGCGTAGGCCGCCCACGCCGCAAAGGCCGCGGTGAGGAGGGCGAAGACCCGCGCCAGTTGGCCGCCATTTCGGGGAGCGTCCTCGGTCATGAACTCCGAGAGTCTATGGCCCCCGAGCGACTCTGATGTCGTGGGCTCCAGCGGTCAGGTCACCTAGATGTCGGCGCGCTCGAGCCTTCGCCGCGCCCACAGCGCGGGTACGGCGATCCAGGTCACCAGGGAAAGAGTGATGCACGCAGCCGCCCCGGCCGGTCCATGGGTGAACCGGAGCAGGGCAAGGGAGGCCGCGCCGAAAGCGCCCGTTCCTTCCACCAGGAGAAGGGATCCCGTGCGCAGGGCGCCGATGGGATTCACCAGACTGGCCAGAATCAAAACGCGCGAAGCGGCGCCCGAGGAAAGGACGCTGGCGAGACCGAGGGCCCCAAGATCGATGAACACCTCGCAGACCAGCCAGGTGACGAGGGCGAGGGCCAGGGCGCGAGTCCTCCTCCGGCCGAAGGCATCGGCGGAGAGAAGAGCGGCAAGGGCGAGGAATATGGCGGTGGCCACCAGCGACGCGCAGAGCACGATGACGAAATCACCGATGCCCTTGGGGCCGGACTGCCGGTAGACCAGCAAACCCGCCAGGCCGAATCCGAAGAACTGCGCCAGGGCGAGCGCGGAGAACAACCCCAGCAGACGTCCGGACAGAATCGTCCATCGGGACACGGGAAGGGCAAAGACCACTTCGGCGGCGCCCCGTTCGAGCGACAGGGAGAGCACGCCGAGCATGAGACTGACCAGCGGCACGATGAGCACCACCAGGTAGACAAGAGACGCCGAGGTCCTCGCGAAGTCCTGGACGCCGTGGCCGCCGGAAAGGACATAGCCCGCGGAAGCCACTCCGCAGGCGAGCACCGAGAAGACCGCGGCGAAGATCTGGGTCCATCGCGAGCGCAGCGCGATCTTCAGCTCCTCACTCGCGAAAAGTCTCAGGTTCACGACTCCCCTCCCGCGGGCGGACCTTTGGGACCGAAAATCTCCTGAAGCGTGACCGATTGTCCGGCGCGCACTTCCGGATCGGAGTCCCGGGAAGTCGCGCTCTGGTGAGCCACCAGTTTGTGGTTCATGGGGGTGGTAAGAGTGGGGACACGGGTGAAGATCGCGCGGTCCGCGCGAACCCATGCCTTGGTTCTATGGTCGGCCACCCAGGCCACCGCGGCCTCGCTTTTCACGTGTCCCCCCTGAACGAACTCTCCCAGGCAGCCTGGATCATCGAAGAAGAGAGTCAGCTCCCCTGGAGACGTGATCTGGGCGGCGAAGCGGAGGTCCGACACCGGCATCCGGCATGAAGAGCACAGATCCTGGCCCTGGACCACGGGCTCGGGCGCAGCCTCGCCGGCACACGCAACGAACGCGCAGGCCAGGCCGAGGAGGAGCAGCGTTTTCATCGGACTTCCGCCCAGGGGCCCACCATCTCCCGATAGAGATCGTCGAGGCGGCCATCCTCGGCGGCAAGATCCTGAATCCGGTGACCGCTCGCGACCACGATCTCGACCACACGCGGACGAAGACTGGCGGCTCCCCTGACCACGAGCTCTCCTTCGGAGAAGCGCGTCTCCGGCGCCAGGGCCTGGATCCGGGCCACCGTCGCCTGGTCGAGCGAGGGCACGCGAAGCCTCATGCTTCCTCGCCCGGCCAATCGATCCTTCATCTCCCGGCTGCCGATATCCGCCACCAGAACCCCGTTCACCAGAATGGCGAACCGATCGGCGAGCCGCTCCGCATCGCCCATCTGATGCGAGGTGAACAGAACCGCCCGGCCATCCTCACGGGATCGTTTGATGACGCGATAGAAGGCCTCGAGGCCGTCGGGGTCGAGAGCGGCCGTGGGTTCGTCGAGGAGAAACACCGGCGCTTCGGGCAGCAGAGCCACGGCCAGCCCGAGCCTCTGAACCATCCCTCCCGAATACGTCGACACCGCGCGCACCAC
>JAENWE010000346.1 GCA_016650185.1 Vicinamibacteria bacterium
GTCGGGATGCAGTGCGCCATGCTGATCCACAGCGCGGCGTAGTTGTAGGTCGTCCAGTCGCGGTGCGCGACCGGAACCGGGGCCAGGTCTTCGTTGAAAAGGGAACTCTGACGGGCGCGGGCGCGCGACTCGGGAGTCAGTTCGACACGCCCGTCGGCGTGTTGGATCTCAGACGTCACAAGAGTGGATGCCCGGCCTGACGCTTGATGTACTGACCGCGGCCTTTGGCTCCCTTGAACTCGCCATGGTCGACGATGACCTCACCGCGAGAGAGAACCACGGCCGGCGCGCCGGTCACGACTCGGCCCTCATAAGGGTTGTAGTCCACGCGCATGTGCTGGGCATTCACGGACAGAGTGTGCTCCTTCTCAGGATCCCAGAGGATCAGGTCGCCATCCGACCCGATCGCGATCGTCCCCTTCTTCGGGAAGAGACCGAACATCTTCGCCGGGCTCGTCGACATGAGTTGGACGAAGCGATGTTGATCGATGAATCCCTTCCGGACGCCCTCCCACAGCATGTAGAGCCGGGTCTCGATCCCGGGAGCGCCGTTCGGGATCTTCGAGAAGTCGTCCTTGCCCAGGAGTTTCTGCCCTTCCTCTTTCATGCAGAACGGACAGTGGTCAGTCGAGACCACCTGAAGGTCGTTCTGGGCCAGGCCCTTCCACAGCGCTCCCTGATTCCACTTTTCTCGAAGCGGAGGCGACATCACGAACTTCGCCCCCTCGAAACCCTCTCGCTCGTAGTCCTCGTAGGAGAGGAACAGATACTGGGGGCAGGTCTCCGCATACGCGGGCAGGCCCATGTCACGCGCCTGCTTCACCTTCTCGAGCGCGTCGGAGCAGGAGAGATGGACGATGTAGATGGGCACGCCTGCCATCTCCGACAACGCGATGGCCCGGCCCGTGGCCTCGGCTTCGGCGCGCGTGGGCCGAGTCAGGGCGTGGTACTTGGGCGCTTTCTCGCCTTTGCGGAGCGCTTCTTTCACCAGGGTGTCGATGACGCCCCCGTTTTCGGCGTGCATGCAGATCATGCTGCCGGTGTCGCGGGTGCGAAGCAGGGCCTTGAAAATCGTGGCGTCGTCAACCTGGAAAACGCCGGGGTAGGCCATGAAGAGCTTGAACGAGGTGACGCCTTCATTTCGGGTGAGCTTGTCCATGTCATGGGCGGCTTGATCGGAGAGCTCGCGAACGATCATGTGGAACGCGTAGTCGATCGTCGATTTTCCCTCGGCCCGCTTCATCCAGCCTTCATAGGCCGGGTAGAGGCCTTCGCCGAAATTCTGGATGGCGAAGTCGATCAGGGTGGTGGTTCCCCCGTGAGCGGCCGCGATCGTGCCGGTCTCGAAATCGTCCGACGAGGTCGTCCCGCCAAACGGCATGTCGAGGTGGGTGTGGACGTCGATGCCACCGGGCATGACCAGCTTGCCGGACGCATCCACCACCGTATCGGCGGGCAGACTGAGCCCGCGGCCGATCAGGGTGATGACACCGTTCTCGATATAGATGTCCCCCTGATAGTGATCCGAAGCGGTGACGATCGTTCCATTCTTGATCAGCGTCGTGCTCATGTCTTCTTCTCTCTTTAAAGCTTCAGGACGGCTCCATTTCCGATGATGAGTAACCCTCCGCATCGTACCCGCCCGCGTACTCAGCGTCATCCGGCCGCCGAATCTTGGAGTGGCTCACGACTCTATCTCGCCGGATACCGCGGAAATCCTCGACCCTCTTCCATCCCTTGTCGGCGTTTCGCTCGATGAAGGCAGAGAGACCTTCCTTGAGATCCTTGATCACCGTCGGGCCCACCGCCTTGTCGAGCATGGCCGCGGTGCAGACCTGAACCGTGCCGCAGCCCAGGAGGAAGTAGCTCGCGGCCTGCCGGAGGTCGGAGACACCGCCGATGCCGGAAAATTCGCGGTCCGGAAACGCCCGCGTCATCTTCGCCATGTTGGCGAGGGACATGGGCAAAATGGCCGGGCCGCCCATCCCACCGCTGGAGACCAGGCCGTCGACGTTCATCTCGAACTCGAGCGTTTCGGAATCGATGATGGGCAGCGACGGAAACGTGTTCGAGGACACCACCGCGTCCGCACCGCCGCGGAACACCGCGCCCGCTTCCACCGTCATGTCCGCCGATGCGGGCGTCAGCTTGGCCCAGACCGGAACCCGCGCGACCTCTTTCACCACCTGAGTGACAAACGAACAAAGCGCCTGATCCTTGCCAATGTTCGAGCCCATGTCCGCGCGGTCCATGTGGGGGCAAGAGAGGTTCATTTCGATGCCGTCGGCGCCCGCATCCTGACAGGCCTTGGTGAGATCACGCCAGTGATCCAGTTCCTTGTCGTTGCCGGATCCGGCCATGATCGAGGCAATCAGGATCTTGGTCGGGTGGGCCTTCTTGATCCGCTCCAGTCGCGGAATCCACCAGTCCAGCGGCTTGTCGGAGATGAGTTCCCAATTCCAGGAGGAGTGGAGCGCCCCCGCGCGACCCTTGTTCATCGAGAGCGTGCCGGTCTCGGGATTGGACCTTAGAAACTTCGTCTTCGGTCCCGCCACATTCACCACCGGGTGCATGCCGATGGTTTTCACCACCACTCCACCCCAACCCGCGTCGAAAGCCCGCAGGATGTTGCTCTCCGATTCGGTGGGCGGCGCGGAAGACAGAAGAAACGGGTTCTCGAATTTGAGACCCGTGAAGTTCACCGAAAGATCAGCGGTCATGGGACCTCCTCAGGAACGAGTGCGCGGCATGGAGAAACAGGCGACGGGAGGACTCCCCTCGCTTAAGGAGCCACCAGCGGCCCGTACGTCTCGGGCCGACGGTCGCGATAGAACTGCCAGGTCGAGCGCACCTCATCGATCATGTCGAGATTGAGGTCCGCCACCACCACCGCGTCCCGATCCCGCGAGGCCTCGACCAGAATCTGGCCGCGCGGATCGCAGAAATAACTCTGCCCGTAGAACTCGCCGATGTGCCAGGGCGCTTCGTGGCCCACCCGATTGATGGCGCCGATGAAGTAACCGTTCGCGACCGCGTGAGCGGGCTGCTCCAGCTTCCACAGGTACTCCGAAAGCCCGGCCACGGTGGCCGAAGGATTGAAGACGATCTCGGCCCCGGCGAGGCCAAGAGCGCGAGCGCCTTCGGGAAAGTGCCGGTCGTAGCAGATGTAGACGCCGACCTTCGCGTACGCGGTCTCAAAGACGGGATATCCCAGGTTGCCGGGCTTGAAATAGAACTTCTCCCAGAACCCGGGCTTGGTGTGAGGGATGTGGTTCTTGCGGTACTTGCCGAGAAACTTCCCGTCGGCATCGATGACCGCCGCCGTGTTGTAATAGACCCCGGACTGCTCGACTTCATAGATGGGCACGATCAGCACCATCTTGTGTTTCTTGGCGAGTTTCTGCATCAGCTTCACCGTCGGTCCGTCGGGCACGGATTCGGTGAACTGGTACCAGCGGGTTTCCTGTTCCGCGCAGAAGTACGGACCGTAGAAGATCTCCTGGAGACAAAGTATCTTGGCGCCCTTCTTGGCCGCCTGGGCGATCAACTTGACGTGCTTGTCGATCATGGCCTTCTTGACCTTGGCGAGCCCCGCCTCGGGCCCGAAAACGTTCCTGGCCTGGATGAGTCCACAGCGAACGATGCGCGGCATGGGCGATCTCCTTTTATTCTGGGGGGGACGTCGGCGTGAAGTATGCCATGTCGTCGTGCGGGGCCGGCGACGGAAAGGAGGAATGGTCCGCAAACTGAAAGATCGACTCTTCGTCGCTGTGCTACTCTCGCGTCTGGGTCGGGGCTGCCATCAATACGGGAGAACCAAACGCATGAATGACCACACCCCAAGGCATCAGAGAGGCCGCAGGGTAGCCGTTTTCAGCCTGCTTCTCGCGGGAGCGCTCCTTCTTCTGGCCGGACTGAGCAAGGCCGGCGACCTGGACGACGTGAAAGCACGCGGCAAAGTGGTCATGCTCACCTTCCCCGCCGTGGAGGACCCCTTCGTCGCGGTGGACCTCGAGGCCATGCGCGCCTCCGGCCTCAAGTTGGCCGACATGCGTGACCCCGAGAACTTTCACGGAATCGACGTGGAGCTGATGAAGGGCTTCGCCCAGAGCCTGGGCGTCAAGCTTGAGATTCGGCCGGACACCGGCGGCTACGGTGATCTGTTGCCGGCCCTCACTCGAGGCGACGGCGACCTGGTGGCCAGCCGCCTGACCATCACCCCAAAGCGGCGGGAGGCGGCCGACTTCTCCACGCCCTACTTCACTCAATGGATCGTGGCGGCGGTCCGACCCGGCAGCAAGGCGCGCTCGATCGCCGATCTCAAGGGGAGGAAGGTCGCGGTGATGCAAGGCTCCAGTCAGCTCGAATTCCTTCCCAGCTTGAACCTGAATCCGGAAGTTCGAGTGACGGGCTTCAATCTCGAGACCTACAACGCGGTGCTCGAGGGCGAAGCCGACTATGCGCTGATGGACTCGCGCGCGGCGGTAGGAGAGTCGGTGAGTTCGCTCTACAGCGGCATCCAGGTCGCGGTGCGCCTGCAGGAGGCTGGGTACGGGGTGATGGTCCGGAAGGGAAGCGACCTCAAGGCTCCACTCGACGGCTACCTCGACGGCCTCCGCAAATCCGGCGAGCTGGAGAAAATCCTGTCCAGGCACGGCCAGGGTTCGGAAGACAAGGCGTCGGTCCCGGCCAAGCGCTGAGCGGATCGCACAGGGCCGGACCAACCAGGGTCAGGGCACGACGTTCAGGGTCACCGATGATCCGCGATGGATCTTGTGGGTGGCTTTCACGAAGTCCGCGTCCGCCGCCTTGCCGATATCCATGAACTTCTGCGGATTGCGATCGACGAGCGGAAACCATGAACTCTGAACCTGAACCATGATCTTGTGGCCGGGCCGGAAAGTGTGGGCGATGTCCGGCATCTCGAACTCGATCGTCTCGACCTTCCCCGGGGTGAGAGGCTCGGGCTTCTCCATTGAGCGCCGGAACTTCGCACGGAACGGCTCGCCGCGCACGAGCTGCTGGTAGCCGCCCATGACCACGGCGTTGGCGGGGCGAGGGTCGCCCTGGGGTCTCAGGTTCGGCGCATCCCCCGGGTAGACATCAATCAACTTCACCACGAAGTCGGCGTCGGTCGCCGAGGATGAAACCTGGAGCCGAACCTTCACCGGACCCAGGGTCCGCACATCGGACTCGAGCGCTTTCGTCTCGTAGACGAGGACATCGGGCCTGCTGGAGGCAAAGCGCTGATCCTCGGTCATGTAGTCGCCCCTCATCCCCATATTGACGTAACCGAGATAGGGAACGGGTTTGCCCGGGTCGGCCACGTACTCATCGGCGCTCGGGTCAGCGGCGCGAGGGGCGGAAGTCGAGAGGGAACCGCCTGCGTTGAGATAGTAGTTGACGCCCTTCCCATCAGCGGGCGGCCAGGCCTCGTGCTTGTGCCATTCGTTCCGCCCGGTCTCGAAAACCCAGGCACGGGGCATGACCACATCAACACCCTTCAGGTGCTTCATGAAGAAAGGGAACTCGATCTGCTCACGGTAGAACGCGCTGGTCTTCTGTCCGAAATCAAGATTGCCCAGGGCGTCGCCGTCGCCCCGCGCCCATCCCCCATGACGCCACGGTCCAAGCACCAGAGTGTTCGCGGTCTGGGGA
>JAENWE010000347.1 GCA_016650185.1 Vicinamibacteria bacterium
CCGGGCCGACTTCCGGCGGCGCCGATTCCGGGGCCTCGATCTTCGTGGCGACCGACCCGGCGACGCCTTCGGTGACCGGTTGAGCGACCTTCAATCCTGCGTCCTGGGCAAAGCCGGGAGCGATTGAAAGTGCGCTGATCAAGAAAGCGACCGGAGCAACTGGGATACGTTTCGGTTTCATGAACTTCTCTCCATTCTTCTGTCGACACATCAAAGGGCTTCGCACCCTCCTTCTGGCCAAGACGGACGGCAGGGTCGACTTTTCCGCGACCATGGTGCGCCCTCTGAAGTGAAAACGTCCGGCGCGACCAAACCGAACAAGGCCGCCCAGAAACATCCCTGGCGTCGCCCGAAAATCGGAGTTGGTAGCCCTTTCCACCTCGTTACGCTCCTCAGGGGGTTTATGCTTTCTCCGGCCATGAGCGACCCTGAAGGGTCCGTTTCCCCCCGACCCGGAAATTGTTTTCCAGGGGCCCGAGGTGAGGATCTTTGGGGCGACCTTTTTTGAGGAGGTTCGGATGAGACGGCGAACCTGGTGGTTGGTCGGGTGTGCGGGACTGTGGATCGGGGCCGCGGCCGGAAAGTTCGAGCCGCCTCCTACGTTTCTCGCGTCGTCTATCCTGCCCCCGGATCTCGTGAAGGGTCTTCACTATGAGGTCGCGGAGGCTGTGACGGCCGAGAGCCACTACCAGACGTTCCAAATCGCGTCGCCCTACGGGGATCTGAGGGCGGAAGGCCGCAGCGTACTCGTGACACGCTTGTTGGAATTCGACGCCCTGGCTCGACTCGATGACGTTTCGAAAACAGCCGTTTTCGCCAAAGCGGCCGGCGGTGCGGTTCTCAACGTGGGCAAGGGCGTGGTCAACGTTGTCACCGCTCCCGAAGCGACTCTTAAGGGCGTCGGCTCGGGCGTCAAGCGCTTTGGCGTCAACCTCGGACGCAAGGGCAAGCGCGCGGTGACGGCGACGGAAGCCGTGGGCGAGGGGGGGGAGAACGACAAATCCACCGGGGCCAAAGCCGGGGAGGCCGCCGGCCATGCCGCGCTCAGCATCGTTGGAGTGAACGGCGCGGCTCGCAAATGGGCGAAGAAGCTGAACGTCGATCCCTACACCAGCAACCCTCTGCTCCACCAGGCTCTCGTGAGTCTCGGCAAGATAGACACGGCGGGCCGCATTGCCGCCATCATCGTGGTTCCCATTCCTGTTGTGGCTTCGGCCACGTCCACGGTGGGCGGGCTTGTCTGGGACGCGGACCCGGAGGAGGTTCGAAAGGTCAACGAGCGCCGGATGGGCGAACTGGGCGTCTCCAAGCTTCTGGCCGATCGCTTCTTCAAGAGCCCTGCATTCACGCTCACGAACGCGACGCGCTTCATTGGCGCGCTGCATTCGGTGATGGTCCCGGGCTGCGACGACTATGTTTCGGCCGCCGCTGAAAGCGAAGACGAGCGGGATGCCTTGTTCTTTGTCGAGAGCGCGGAGTTGTTGGCCGGATTGCACCAGGCCCAGCCGGTCCGCGCCATACTCGTCGACTCACGGACGCTTGTGGTCAAGATGGACGGCGCGCGGGCCATCGCCTTTCTGCCCTTCGACTACGTGTACTGGACCGAAGCCCTCGCCAGGTCGACAATCGAGATCGCCGCACGCGCGCGAAAAGAACTGGGCGCCCGGTTTCTCCAGATCGACGTCACCGGAACGGCCACCACCAAGGCGAAAACTGGCCTCGGGGCGGCGGGGTGGAAGGTGAAGGAGCGGGTGACGGAGGGTCTGCTGGTCAAGCCAGCCGGCGGTTAGCCCGGACATCAGAGTCTGCTTAGGGCTTTGGGAGACCCGCGCGGCGAACGAGATAGACGCGCTTAGCGCCCGAGGATCACCCGCGGCCACAAGTACGGCAGCGCCTGCTTGCCGCCCCATTCGAACGCGGCCCAGGCCAGGCCGGTTTCGCTGATATTCGCGCCGATACGCGCGTCCTTCTCGTCGCCATCGTACAAAACGATGTTGAGGCCGATTTCATCGCCTTGAACCGGCTGTTTCGGCATCGCGGCCCACGGAATGGCGGCTTCGAAATCGTAGCCGTCCTGGGTGCGCTTCGATGCCACCTGCATCCCGGGCGCGGTGTCCTCCATCAGACCCTGACGTGCGTCCGCGTCGCGAAAGCCGCGCGCGCCAAAACCAGCGGTGGTGCAGGGGAAGGCGGCGGCCTGGAGCGTCGTTGAGGTGTCCCGGCTCGTGCCCGAGGGATCGACGGTGATGCCGATCGCGTCGGATCTCAACTGCGCCTTCACGTCGTCCGGCGCGATGTTGCAGACGACCATCTCGTCGCGCACGCGGGCGCCGACGTAGAGGAAACGCGCGTCGTAGGCGATGTAGAAGTCCGCGGAGAGGTCGGCTTCATCCTTCGCGGGGCGGCGCCACCAGACATCGTTCGGACCGATCTCGCCATGAGCGAAGGAGAGCATGTCCGTCAGGTCTCCATCGATCCTGGGCGCTGCCGACACGCGAGGAACGGTCAGAGAAGGAAGCACGTAGGCCTCCGCGGTATCGTCGCTGGTCACCGCGCCGGTGGTGGACCGCACTCTCAGGGGCAGGCGGGCAGAGTGCTTTCCTTCAAGAAGCGCGGCGCTCGTCACTTCGACATCGAGGATAGCGTCCACGGATCCGCCGCTCGGAACAGACACAGTGACCGGCTTCAGCGGTCGAAGGCCGTTTGGCGCGATCAACGTAAGCTCGGCCTTGACCGCTTCCGCGGAACGATTCGACACCGCCACCTTGACCTTGCCCGTCCGACCCATGGTCAGCGGCAGGCGCGTCGGCAGGGACGAGATGACCCACTCCGTGCGCGTTTCGCGGGCGAAATCGCGGTAGCCCGCGATGTCGAACGTGGGTTGGAACGCGGCCTGCACCGGAGCCACGGGTCGCAACCAAACGGGATTGCGACCCGATACGGCCCGGCCGTTCCAGCGAGCCTCATATTCAGCCTCGATCTTCCCCTGCACGCCAACGGCAACGGCCGCCGTGGGTCGGAGCGCGTACAAGACCGACGCGGACTGCCCCGCCTCGACCAAGTCGAACTCGGTCGGCCCCTGCGCGCTGGTCGTCCAGCCTTGCGGTGCGCGGAGGTTGAGCCGGACCTTGTTCATCGAAGCGGCGGTTCGGTTGACGAAGCGCACCGAGAGGCTTAGATCCGCGCCGTTCGCCGCATCCGAACTGAAAGGGATGGCCTCAAGTCGAACCCCGGCAGGCGACGTGCCCGAAGGCCGCAGCGCGCCTTCGAGCAGATGCGTCTCGGGCTCTGACACGGGCACCCGCGATCGGACGAGAAGGAACACCTCCGGACGCGGGTCGGCGGGCAACCGGGTACCGCGGTCAAAGCCCTGGCTGCGGTAACTGGAGGCGGCGATGGCTCTGATGTCGGCGTAGGTCCGCGCCATCGCGCGCGACACGTCCCCAGCGGGAATGGTCACGATGCCCGTGCCCTTGGGATCGCTCGGGTAGTAGTACAGCTTGGCCGGCGCAAAAGGCTCCAGAAACTCGCGTGTGATCTGGTCGCCGCAGTACGTCGGATCGCCCGCTTTCTCGAAAGCGATGGTCGCGGCCCGCGCCGCCATCTGATGTTCCCCGTGGGTGCCCGGTCCGGGCCACATGGTCAGAATGACCTCGGGCCGCTCCAATCGCACACGCCGCACGACATCGCAGAGCCAGGTGTCGCCCCAGTGCTTCTGAACCTCTTCCGCGGAGAGAGTGAAGTAGAAGTCCTGAAGCCCGATGAACTGGGGTGCCATGACTCCCACCATGGCCAACGACCGGCGCTCTTCCTCCTGGCGGATGAGACCCAGAGACGGGCCGGACTCCCGGCCTATCGCGTTGCCACCCCCCTCACCGCCGGTCAGGGTGATGACCGTCCCCTTGTAGCCCTCATCGAGTATGTAGCGGGCGAGAGTCGCCAGCACCCCGGTATCGTCGTCAGGATGGGCGCCGATGAACATCAGATCGACATCCATGAGATCGACCCCCGTACCCTTGCTCGACTGCGCTCTCACCCCGCTGCTCGGGGCGGCCCCCCAGATCAAGGCTAGAACCAAAGCCAACAAGCTCGCTTTCCGTTGCATCGTTTCTCCTTTGGCGCCCATCTCATCACGGATCCGGGAATCGGACGGGTCATACAGGCCGTGCGGGCCTAGAATCGTGGGCAGATCCTACCCTTCAGAGGCCCGTATCTCCGGGCCTCGCTTCCTTGGAGGCCTCATGCGCCCCTCCTTCCCTGCACTCATCGGAGTCCTGGTTCTCGTGACTTCCTCTTCCGCCCAAACCATCGTCCCCGGCGATCGACCGGCCGGCAACATCCGAGGCACCCGGTCGGCGCCCCTGGCCCGTCACGGGATGATCGCCACGTCTCAGTCGCTGGCCTCGGTGGCCGGACTCAGGGTCTTACAGGAGGGCGGGAACGCGATCGACGCCGCCATCACCGCGGCGGCGGTGCTGTCCGTGGTGGAGCCTTCCATGAACGGCATCGGCGGCGACCTGTTCGCTCTCGTCTACGACGCGAAGTCCAGGAAGGTCTACGGCCTCGACTCGAGCGGCCGCTCGTCACATCTCGCCACTCCCGCGGAATTCGCGCGACGCGCTCTGACCCGGATGCCGGAAGACGGGCCTCTTCCCGTGGACGTGCCCGGCGTGATCGAAGGATGGAGCCAGTTGCTGTCGCGCTTCGGCACGCGACCTCTGAGCCAGGTTCTTCAACCCGCCATCGGCTATGCGCGCGAAGGCTTCGGCGTGCACGAGATCGTGGCCGGCGACTGGGCGGCTTCGGCGAAGAAACTCTCGGGCGATCCGGCGGCGGCGAACACGTTCCTGCCCGGCGGTCGGGCGCCCCGGGCGGGCGAGCTGTTCCAGAACGAAAACCTCGCGAAGAGCCTGGAGCTCATCGCGAAGGAGGGTCGCGACGCTTTCTACAAGGGCGCCATCGCGAAAGCGATAGCCGGCGACATGAAGTCGCGCGATGGCCTCCTTGACCTCGAGGATCTGGCGGCCCATCAGGCCGAGTGGCTCGAGCCCATCTCCACGAACTATCGGGGCTACGACGTGTTCGAGATGCCGCCCAGCACCCAGGGCTTCGTGGCCCTCGAGATGCTGAACCTGATGGAGGGATTCGACGTGAAGGCCATGGGTCACAACAGCGCCGACTATCTTCATCTCGTGGCGGAGGCGAAGAAGATCGCGTTCGCGGATCGCAGCGCCTATCTGGCCGATCGCGACTTCATGCCGAAAGGAGCGCTGCGGACGCTGATCTCGAAGGACTATGCGACGAAGCGGCGGCCGGAGATCGACATGGCCAAAGCGCACGCGAGTTACGCCGCGGGTCTTTCGGACGGCGACACCTCAGCTCCCGTTGACTTCGCCGGGCGCGACCTGGGTGACACGATCTACATGACCGTCGCCGATGGTCAGGGCAACGTGGTTTCGCTCATCCAGTCGCTCTTCGATTCCTTCGGTGCGGGCATCGTGGCCGGAGACACCGGCATCACCCTGCACAATCGCGGCGCGGGCTTCGTTCTGACTCCGGGTCACCCGAACCAGATCGGCCCGGGCAAACGACCGCTTCATACCCTGGTGCCGGCCATGATCTTGAAGGACGGTCGGCCCTGGGTGTCGTTCGGAGTGATGGGCGGCGACAACCAGGGCCAGGCCCACGCGCAAGTGGTGGCGAACCTCGTCGACTTCGGCATGAACGTGCGCGACGCGGGCGACGCCGCGCGCATGCGGCACATGGGCGCGAACCTCGCGGTCGAAAGCGGCATCGAGGCCGAGGTGCGGAAAGCGCTCGAGCTGAGGGGCCATCGCATCACCGACGCGCGCGGCTTCGTGGGTGGCTATCAGGCCGTCCTGATCGACTCGAAGACCGGCCTGCTGATGGGCGGTTCGGACCTGCGAAAGGACGGTCTGGCCATCGGCTGGTAGCAACCCTCCGTACTGGTTTCCGCTTTTCGCCTGGCTGGGGTCAAATCAGGACGCGTTCCAAGGGAACGCGCGGGGCGGAGCCGGCGTCATAGACCGTAAGGAGGCTCAAATGCTCAATGACCTTCTCATGGCCACCTTCACGTTCCGGACAAGGGGACGGGGGGCGGCGATCGATCGCCCTTCGTGAGAAAGTTCGGCCATGGACTACGTGAAACTTGGTCGCAGTGGACTCGAGGTCTCGCGGATCTGCCTCGGGTGCATGAGTTACGGCGTGCCGGCGCGAGGGACGCACCCCTGGACGCTTGATGAGGAGAGAACGCAGCCATTCATCAAGCAGGCTCTCGATCTCGGCATCAACTTCTTCGACACCGCGAACGTCTATTCGGACGGCACCAGCGAGGAGATCGTGGGCCGCGCGCTCAGAAGCATGGCGAAGCGCGACGATGTGGTGATCGCCACCAAGGTCCACCAGCGAATGCGCCCGGGGCCAAACGGGGCCGGTCTCTCCCGCAAGGCGATCATGTCGGAAATGGATGCCAGCCTGAAACGGCTCGGCGTCGACTACGTTGATTTGTATCAGATCCATCGCTGGGACTACGGCACCCCGATCGAGGAGACGCTCGAAGCCCTGGATGATCTGGTGAAGGCGGGCAAGACTCGATACCTGGGCGCCTCGTCCATGTTCGCCTGGCAGTTCGCCAAAGCGCTACACGTCGCGGACACGGAGGCCTGGACGCGCTTCGTCAGCATGCAGAACTACGTGAACCTTCTCTACCGGGAGGAGGAGCGGGAGATGCTGCCTTTGTGCCGGGCGGAAGGCATCGGGGTCCTGCCCTGGAGCCCTCTTGCCCGCGGCCGGCTCGCGCGAGACTGGGACACCCAGACCGAACGAGTGGCAAGCGACGAATACGGAAAGACCCTCTATCTCGGCACCGAAGAAGCAGATCGACGGGTAGTGAGACGGTTGGGAGAGGTGTCTCAAGCCCGCGGTATCCCCCGAGCCCAAGTGGCTCTGGCCTGGGTTCTCCAAAAAACTCCGGTGGCCGCGCCTATCGTGGGGGCCACCAAGCCGCATCATCTCGAGGACGCGGTCGCGGCGCTCTCCGCCAAACTGAGGCCCGAGGAGATCGCGAGCCTGGAGGAGGCGTACGCGCCCCACCAGGTGGTCGGTTTCCTCTGAGCGCGAGGAACGAACGCGGGACACCGGGCGCCCCTACCGGGGGCGAGGCGGCTCGACCATCTCCGATTGCGGGGGCTTCGACATCAGCACGTTAGATGCCGTCAGATAGACGACGCCGTTCGCGACCTCGGGCTTGCCTTCCACCTCGAGCCAGTTCTTGCTGTCTCCTTTGTGACCCGCGGTGGACCGTAATTCGCGTCGCTGGGGCGAGAGGCCTGACCCGGCCTAATCACTCACGGACTGGTGATCGTCACCTGGGCTCCGCAAACCAACGGCGTCAGGATCACCGTCGGAATCAAAGAGCGACGGACCACCCCGGGATGTTAGTGCCGAGCCCGAGCCCGGCTCAACCGAAGGAGACGTTCAGGCGGAGGCGGGCGCGAGCAAACCCTCGACATGGCGGGCGATAGCCAGGCATGCGGTGAGACCGGGCGATTCGATGCCGATGAGATTGATCAGGCCACTGAGGCCGCGATCCGTCTCGTCGCGGATGATGAAATCCTGGGCCGGCTCCCCGGGCGCTTGGACCTTGGGCCGAATGCCGCTGATGTCGGGGGAGAGATCGTCCTCGGTGAGGCTCGGCACCAGGTGCTGGACACCCTTCGCGAAGGCGGCGCGCTTCGCTGCGTCCACGCGATAGTCGGGGGTGCGCTCTTTCAGGAACTCGGCGTCGGGGCCGAACCGCAGCCGGCCGGCGATATCGACCAGTGCGTGAACCCCGAGACTGATGGTGGTGGGGACGGGATACACGAGACGGCGCACCAGATGCGACTTGGCGGACGCCACCGAGAAGTAGCTCCCTTTGCAGTAATGAAGCCGGTATCCCGCCGCGTCGAGATCGATTCCAGCCAGACCGGCGACGGTGTCGCACTCGAGACCGGCCGCGTTGACGGCCCGCTCACTGGTGAAACTCTCGACACCTCCGGGCGTCCGGATCGAGATCCGATAGTCGTGGTCGCCTTTCTCGAGCCCAACCACCTCGGCGCTCGACTGGAAGGTGGCGCCCTTCGCTCGAGCTTCGTGCAAGAGAGCGTCCATGAGTCCATGCGCGCTGATCACACCGGTGTTGGGCGAGAACAAAGCCGCCACCGCGGGAACATGAGGCTCCAGTTCTCGAGAGCGATCGGCGGTGATCATTTCGAGTTCGACACCGTTCTGGAGGCCGGTGGCGAGGATGCGCTCGAGATGCGCGATCTCATCGGGAACCATGGCCACGATGATCTTGGTGAGCCGTCGATGGGGGACGTCATGCTTCTCACAGTATTCGTAGAGAAGCCGATTGCCCTCGACGCACAGCCGAGCCTTTAACGATCCGGGCGTGTAGTACATCCCGGCATGGATGACCTCGCTGTTGCGGCTGGAGGTTTCCGTGCCGTGGTGCTCCCGTCGTTCGAGGAGGATGAGGTCGGGAAAGCGTCCAACCAGGCGGGCCGCGACGGCCAGTCCCAC
>JAENWE010000348.1 GCA_016650185.1 Vicinamibacteria bacterium
AAAACCTTCCGGTATGGCGAGAACCGCCTTGGCCACGCGCCGCTCGGTGATGAGATCGACATCGGCGCCCGCCTCCACGTCGGCGACAAGATCGAAGTACGTCGAGTTCACGAAGGAGGCGACAAGACTTCGCGACTCCTCCGACTTGTCCAGGTCGCGGACCGCGAGCCGCACGTGCCGCACGTCGAAGTTGATGGCGTAGCCGTACATCAGGAGCATGACCGTGGGCAGGCCCAGAAGCATGGCGAGACTCAGCGGATCGCGGGAGGCCTGGCGGGCTTCCTTCTTCGCGATGGCCCAGATTTTCCGCGGGTTCATGGCCCTATGCCGCGCGCGGAGCGGGCCTCTTCCTCGGCCTCGATGCAGTGGATGAACACGTCCTCGAGCGAAGGCACGATGCGTTCGATGGAGACGGGCGCGAAACCGCGCCACAGGGCGCGCTCGATGGACTGGCGTCCGGCCGCTTCGTCGGTGACGACGACATGCAGCCTTGTTCCGAACACCGATGCTTCAAGAACCCCCGGCTCGCCCTCAAGAAGGGGTTGCGCGTCCAGAGGACGCCGGCAGGCCACTTCGAGAAGCACGCGTCCGGCAAACACCTCCTTGAGCTGGGCGACCGAACCATGCGCCACCAGCCGGCCCGCGTGCATCAGGGCGATGCGATCGCATCGCTCGGCCTCGTCGAGGTAATGCGTGGTGACGATGAGAGTGATGCCTTCGCCTGCCATCTGATCGATCAGGGTCCAGAACCGGCGGCGCGAAAGCGGATCGACGCCACCCGTGGGCTCGTCGAGGAACACCACCTTGGGTCCGTGCAGGACCGCGCAGGCGAGGGCCAGACGCTGTTTCCAGCCGCCAGGCAGGGAGCCGGTGATGAGGTCTTCCTTGCCCCGAAGACCCGCGGTGGCGATGGCCCAGGTCTCTCGCTCCCGCATCTTCGCGCCGGTGAGGCCGTAGACGCCGCCGAAGAAGCGCAGGTTCTGGATGACGGTAAGGTCGTCGTACAGGCTGAAACGCTGGGTCATATAGCCGATCCGACGCTTCAGGGCCTCCGGATCCCTGGCCACGTCGATGCCGAGGACGTGGGCCTGACCGGAGGTGGGGGCGAGGAGACCGCAGAGCACGCGAATGGCCGTCGTCTTGCCCGCGCCATTCGAGCCCAGAAGGCCGAAGACTTCACCCTGGCGGACACTGAGGGAGAGATCGTCCACGGAGGTGAAGTCGCCGAACCGTTTGACCAGATGCTCGACCTCGATGACGACCGGGCCGTCGGCCTTCTCGCTCCCCGAAAGTTCGCTTACCATGTCATCGCCCCGTGGCCCGGGTGAGATTCGCCCGGGCGACCTGGATCTGCGCGTCGGTCTGGGCGGCCTCCAGCTCCGCGCGAAGCTGGCGCGTTTCGGCGTCCAGCAGCTCGGTGGAGGAGAGAACGCCCTCGTTGTACCGATCCCGAGCGACCCGAACCGCGTCTCTCGCCGCTTCGATGCCCCTTCGGGCCACCACCCTCCCGGCGATGGTCGATTCGAGTTCGAGCTGTCTGGTGGTGACGTCGAGGCGGATGCGGGACTCGAGGTCCGCCAGTTGCGCGCGCATTGCCTCAGCCTGGGCCCGTCCCTGGGCGGCGGCGGCGTTGGCGCGACCGCCATCGAGGACCTTCCAGTTCACGCTGATGCCGATGCTCCACGAATCGTTCCAGTCGCCGCTGAGAGGCAGGATGCGCGGATTCGGATTGGCGTAGTCGTAGCCCGCCTGCAAGCCGGCCTGAGGACGCGTGGCCGATCGCGCTACCAAGACGCCGGCCTCGACCGCGCGAACGCGGGCGCGTAGCGCTTCAAGCTCGGGACGGCTGACCATGGCCTGCGTGATCATCTCCTCGGTTTCGTTCTGGGTCGCTGGGGTGGCCGTGGGCGTGGGTGCGAGGTCGAGGGAGGTCTCCGCTGGGAGTCCGACTAGGCGAAGCAGGTTCGCGGTAGCCATGGCCGCCGCGTTCTCGGCCTGGACCCGGCCCAGTTCGGCGCGCTCGCGTTCCACGATGACCGCGAGAACTTCGTTGCTGGCCGAGAGTCCGAGGTCCTGACGGTTGCGCGCGTCTTTCAGATGAGCCTCATACGAGGCTACCGCTTCGCTCAGCACCCGAGCGGTCTCTCTCGCGAAAAGCACATTCACATAGCCCACGTGAGTTTCGAGGACGAGATCATTATCGGCCGCGGCCCGGTCCGAGGGC
>JAENWE010000349.1 GCA_016650185.1 Vicinamibacteria bacterium
CGACGTGCCGAGCCGCTCGCCTGGTCGCGGCCCGCCCTACTGGAAGAGCCGGGTGCTCCGGCGACACGCGCTCGGTGACGAGGGCGACGGCGGGGACCACGGCAGCAAAGGCGACGAGGCAGCGTAAGAAGCGGAAGCGAAGACGCGGGTTGGACCGCACGAGGGCGAAGCCTGCCAGCCACGACGGTTTGGCGCGTCGGACGCCCCTCGGCGGCCATCCACGGGCGCGCCTACGGGCGGCCGAAGTGCCCCCCCGGCGCGTTCGCCCCGCCCGCGGTCGTGGGAATTGACTGGCCAACTACCCTTGTTTCATTTACGCTCCTCGACCATTGCGGCCCGGCAGCCTAGAGGAATAGGCCCGATGCTATTCTGCCGAGGCAACCCACAATGGCTTCACGCCTGATCGCTCCACTGTGGCTGGTGGTCCTGCAGCCGATCCAGGAACCGCCCGCCCTGGTGATTCGCCCGGCCGTCGCGCGCATGGTGATTGTGGACGCGTTCGTGAAGGATCGGGGTGGCCGGCCGATCGGCGACCTCCGGGCTGGAGACTTCGAACTGCGGGAAGACGGCAAGGTCATTCCCATCGCGGCCTTTCTGTCGCCCGCCTCGCGCAACCCTGGTGCAGCGGCCAACGCGCCCGGGCCGGTGACGGCGGGCGGAGCGTCCGCTTCGGCCGAGCCCGAAGCCACAACCCTGGTGATCTTCCCCGACCGTCATCTGCTCAGTCCCGGAGGCCGGAAGCGGGCGCTCGACCAGGCCTGGAAACTGAGCGAGGGCCTCATGGCCAGGGGCGCGCGCGCGGTGGTGGTCTCCGAGGACAAGGGGTTGCGCCCCCTGACGCCCCTGACCAGCGATCCGCAGGCGGTGCACGAAGCGATCGCGGAGATTCAAGGATGGGCCACGGGGTCCGCGGCCGCGGCGGATACTCGGGACGCGCTGGACGACATCAAGGCGATGATCGAGTCCAACGCGTCCTCGGGCTGCGATTGCGTTTGCGCGCTGCAGCAGCTGATTCAGCGAGTCCGCGCTTATGCCGGGCTCCGGGCCATGGAGGCGCGGGAAGCCAGCGACCGCCTCACGCAGGTTGTGAACTCCTTCCTCGGCGTGCCCGGACGCAAGAGCCTCCTGTACGTGAGCGAGGGACTGGAACGCCAGCCGGGCCTCCAACTCTACGATCAGCTTGGAGCGATCTGTCCGGCCGCCGCTCGACAACTCGGATCGCCCGACGCCGCGGCGCAGGAGTTCGACACCTCGGAGCCGCTCCGGGCCGTGGTCGCGCGCGCCAACGCGGCTCGAGTCAGCATCTACCCCATCGACGGCGGAGGCCTGCGCCCCAGCTCGATCGCCGACATATCGCAGGCCGACCGCAGGTATGTTCCCTCGGCCGGTAACGACATCCTTCGCGAGACCAATCTCCGGGCTCCCCTCAATCTGCTGGGCGAGGAGACCGGCGGTTTCGCGTTGCTCAACGGACTGGACGCCGGGACGGCCATGCGCTATTTCGCCGCGGACGAGCAGGGCCACTACATCGTCGGCTTCATCCCCGGCGAGGCCGATGGCAAGGTTCACCGCCTGCGCGTGAGACTCACGGCCGAAGCAGGAGCGCGACGACACGCGGAGATTCGCCATCGACAAAGCTACCTGCGAGCCGAGCTGCCCGCGCGACGGGGTCAGCGGGCCCTCGCCACCCTCATCTTCGGGCTCGAGGAAAACGCCCTTGGAGCCGAGGCGTCTCTCGACAGGACCGACCCCTCCCGGGCTCACCTCGTGCTCTCCCTACCGTGGAAAGCCCTGGAGGGGTCACTTGACTCTGAAAAGAGCGCGCACCTGCAGGTGGTCATGTCATTCAGGCAGTCCGGCGACGAGAAGAGCCCGATCACCACGCGCGAGCAGGAAGTGGCGCTGAAGCTTTCGGGCCGGGGCGTGACCGGAGAAGGCGAGCGAAGGGAACTCGCCATCGATGTTCCCGTCCAGCCGGGGAGATACGACTTCGCCATAGGGCTCGAGAACCCCGTCTCGGGATCCGCGTCCTACCTTCGACGCACGCTGTCCGACACCGTGTCCCGAGTCAGGTTTGAAGCACTTCCGAGCGCGGTGGCTCCGGTCGCGGGCGAAGAGACCTACTGGGCTCAGGCGGCCCGGTTTGCGGACGGAGAAGGGGCCGGGGCCCTCGCGGCTCTCAGCACCTTCGATGACAAGTCTTTCGAGGCGATCGCCGACTCGGCCGCCCAACTCGCGAAGGAAGCCCAGAAGTGCTCGGCTTGTGAGGCCCGCTCACGATTTGAAGCCCTGCCCCTCAAAGCCGCGGTCCTGCTCCAATCAGGGCAGGACCGGAAGGCCCGGATCCTGCGCGCATCGATCGGCGGCGGGCAGCCTGACTGCGAAGGGGAGGCGGCGCGCACCCAGGGCGACGCTCTGCTCGGCCTGGCCCTCCTTCAGTCCGGGGGGCCGGACTTCGTGGCCGGCTATTCGGTTGCTCTCGCCGTTCATTACCGGGCCCTCTTCTGCCTGGTCGAGGCGGAGAGAGCGGTTGAGCGAGGCCTCAAGGCCAAGCCGCTGGACCCCATTCTCCTGCTGGTGAGCGGCATGGTCCACGAGACCCTGGGCGTGCTCGGAGCGGCCCCCCGCTTCATGGCCATGGCGCCAGCACTCGCGGATCCGTTTCTTCGCGACGCCGCCATCGCCCGCCAGCGCCAGACTCAGTTCGAAGCCAGTCACCGGAAGGACCTGACTCAGGCCCGAAAGGATCTGCTGAGCGCTCTGGAGCAAGACCCGAGTCTCTCCGCCGCGCGGCTGCGCCAGGGCCGGATTGAATGGCGCCTCGGCAATCCGGAGGCGGCCCGGGACGCGCTCAAACAGGTTGTCGCCGACCACGATCCATCCACGCTGTTTCTCAGCCATCTCTTCCTGGGCGCCGCCCTCGAGGACCTGGGCTCTCTCGACGAGGCGGTCGCGGAATGCGAAGTGGCCGTGGCTTCGAAGCCCGGCGCCCAGGTCGCGGGAATCGCTCTGGCTCACGCTTTCAGCATGCGAGGGGAGACCAGTCGGGCGCGGGAGCTACTCGCCCCCCTCCTGAGCCCAGGTCAGAAGACACAGGTGAACTACTACTGGGACTACCTGGTGGGAACGCCGGTCATGGCCGAAGCGCGTTTCGAGGACCTGAGACGGGAGTTGGCCCGATGAGTCCGCTCCTGCCTGTCCTGCTGCTTTGGGCGCCCGTCCTCCAAGCCGCCCAGCCGCAAGCACAGCCTCCCATCTTCGCCACCCAGGTGGAGTCGGTATTCATCGACGTCTTCCTTCTCGGGGAGTCGGGCAGGAAACGCCGCCTCACTGCGGACGATTTCATCCTCGAAGACGAAGGAGCGCCGCAGGCTTTCGACCTCGTTCCCACAGACACCCTGCCCATTCACGCGGTGCTGGTGTTCGACGTCAGCGGCAGCGTTCAGGGACCCAAGCTGGACGGGCTCAGAGCGGCCGCCCTCTCCTTCCTCAAGCGCCTGCGTTCCGGGGACGAGGCCGGGCTCATTTCTTTCTCCGATGAAATCACCTGGCTGGCCCCCCTGACCGGCCGCCTCGATGAGGTCCGGCAGGCCCTCGCTTCGCTTCGCCCTGGCGGGGCGACGTCCGTGCGCGACGCGCTCTTCTCCGCCCTGATCATGCCCCGTTCGGCGTTGCGAACCCTGGTCGTGCTCTTCAGCGACGGCGAGGACAGCATGAGCTGGCTGGGCCGCGCGCAGATCGAGGCCGAGGTCAGGAAATCCAACGCCCTGATCCACGTGGTGGCGGCCCGCTCGGAAGACTTCAAGCCTGCGGCCCGCACCCCGTCCTCCTCCCTGGTCGATTCGGCCGACATCCGCGACCTGCGCGCCCTTGCCGAACTCACCGGCGGCTCGCTCATCGCCGTGACTTCCCCCAATCGAATCGAGGCCGCGTTCCATCAGATCATCGACGAGATGCGGGACCGCTACGTCCTCCGCTACGATCCGACGGACGAACCGCGACCGGGCTGGCACCGCCTCGACGTCCGGCTCAAGTCCGGGAAGGGGAAGATGCGTGGCCGGGCCGGATACTGGGTGGAGGCCGCGCCCCACTAGCTGTCGTCGCGTCCCGACGAACGAGATCCTCGAAATCGTAGACCAAACCTGTGGTCGTAGTCCCGGCGATCATCTCAACGCGGCACCCGACCGAGTCGTACGAGTAGCTCGCCTGCGCAACGGCATTCTTGGAGACGGCTGTGAGTTGATTCAGGGCGTTCCAGTTAATGCACTCAAACAGGGGGTCCAGCCGGTCAAGCCAGGAGGCCTTGGCGCCGGTCACTAACAGAGCGATCACGGGCGTTCTTCTCCAGCCCTCACCAGCGTGTCCCGATAGAGATCTGGATGGAGATGAAAGCCGAGAGCCAGAAGATCATCCAGAGGTCCACGCACGGCGGGGATGAGGCCCTTCTGCTTCGCGGCCAGGAG
>JAENWE010000350.1 GCA_016650185.1 Vicinamibacteria bacterium
CGGGGGACGCACCGGGGACGCACGACGCCCCGAACCCCGCGCCACTTTTCGACACCTTGCACAGTATCACAGAACATGGGTATGATACTGAAATAAAGCCGCTTATGAGATCAGAAGGCGTGAGGACACGAGAGGTAGTGGAAAGGCACGAAAGATGCCTGTCTCCTGCTTGGGGTGCAGGGGGTCGGAGGTTCAAATCCTCCCATCCCGACCATTCTTATGCTGGGGGGCCGCAATGGCTAACGGAGTTCCTGCTTAGCCCCCCAGACCCCCGTTCGCTCCGGCGGGAGTGAATCCCGCCTCCGCTCAGGCGCCCGGGGCGATAGGGGGCTCTGAAGCCGCCACTCGCATCTGCCCTGTCTCAGTCAGGCCAAATGCCAAGACTGCGGGGTGCGTTGGGCCGGGGAACAACTCCCAAAAGGTCCCGGCTAGAATGGGCGACATGGCACCCTTGCGGATTCGCCTGATGATGGTCTTGATCGGAGCCGCGCTGGCCGCTCCGCTGGTCCGGTTGTCGGGCGCGTGCGCCAACGACCCTATGTGCGCAAGATCGAAAACCGGATCTTTCTGACCACGGCCGAAAATGATGGCGCGCGACTCTTCAGGCTCAGCGGGCGCCCGCGTCGCCAGGCTGGGGAGTCTTCTTGCCTTGGGTAACCGAATTGCTTCGGGAGGCCGTTCCTATCGCGATGAGCTCATTGTCGCTCCGGAGGAGCAGAAGGCCGTTTGCGACAATCGGCGAGGCCATGAAGCGGCCGTCGAGATGGTTCCTGGCCAGGATCTCGAACTCTCGCGACGCTTTGAGGACGACGGTCTCGCCGTTCTCACTCACGAAATAGACCTTGCCGTCGCCGGCGATGGGCGCGGCGGTGTAGAGATTCCCGGTCCGGCCTTGAAAGAGACGCTTCCCGGTCCCGGCGTCGGCGGCCTGGAGGATACCGGCATCGCTCGCCAGGTACACGACGCCCTGGTACTGAACGACCGAGGAGACGTAGGGCGCTCCGGTCGCCACGTGCCACACCACGTTCTTGGTTCCGGCGATGTCTCCGCGGCCCCCCGGACGGATCGCCATGTACGGCCCACTGCGATATCCGCGGCTGGTGAAGATCACGCCATCCCCGAAAGACGGCACCGGGATGGGGAATTGGTTCGGCTCGTCGTAGAACCAAAGGCGTTCTCCAGTCTTCGGGTCATAGCCCTCGATGCGCTCGCTCGAGTTCACGACGAGCTCATCGCCCTGTGAGCCCGAGACCACGGTCGGCGTGCTGTAGGAGTGGAGTCCCTTTCCGCGGTCGGCCTTCCAAACCTGCTTGCCGGTTCGTTTATCGAGAGCGAGGAGGTACGACGCGGGGTTGTGGTCGCAGAGAAGGATAAGAGTGTTGCCGTAGAGCGTCGGCGAACTCGAGTGACCCCAGGTGATCGCGTAGGGACCGTACTCTTTTCCGAGGTGCCTTTGCCAGACGAGCGTGCCCTTGAAATCGAGAGCCACTATCTGCCCGGTCCCGAACCAGGCGTAGATGAGCTTGCCATCGGTGCTCGGGCTCGGATTTGCGAGGTTCGTCTTGCGGTGCACCTCGGGTAGAGAGTCGGCGGTGCGCTCCGCAGGCAGACGATATTGCCAGAGGCGCCGGCCGTTGATGCGATCGTACGCCTCGACGAGGAAGACCACGCCCTCCTCCAGCGCTCCGCCCATCGAGCGCTCTTCGGGAAAGGCGCCGCCTTGTCCGAGGGTCGGATGGTTTCCCGGGCGTACATCGCCCCGCCCGATCTGAGACGTCACGATCACGAGATCGCCGAACGCGATCGGCGAAGAGATTCCCTGCCCCCCCAGCGGAGCCCGCCAGGCGACGTTGTTGTCCTTGCCCCAGGTGAGCGGAAGACCGGCTTCCGGGCTCACGCCGTTTCGGTCGGGGCCGCGCCACTCGGGCCAGTCCTGGGCGCTCGCGAGTGCGCAGGGGATGACTAGACTCAGGACGGTCGAAGCAACTCTCTTCATGGGGGGCCTCCTCGGTGAGTTCCCATTGTAAGGCCCGACGCTCCATCGCCGCCGCCACCCCAGGGGCTTCGACGAAAGGGTGCTCAGAGTGACCGAGCGAAGTCGCCTATCCTCGACCACCGATGTCTGATCTGATCAAAGCATCCGCGCTGAGTCTGGCGACCCTTCTTCTCTTGAGCGGTGCGCCTCGGGTCGGAACTTCGGACCCAGGAGCCCGCGACTGGCCGATGTGGGGCGGCACGCCGGAGCGCAACATGGTGTCGAGCGCCACCGGATTGCCCTCCGAGTGGGACGTGGCCACAATGAAGAACATCAAGTGGGTGGCCGAGCTTGGCTCGCCAAGCTATGGCAACCCGGTGGTCTCGTCCGGCAAGGTCTTCGTCGGCACGAACAACGAAGGTTTGCGCGATCCGAAACAGCCGGGCGATCGCGGTGTGCTCATGGCCTTTCGTGAGGACACGGGTGAGTTCTTGTGGCAGCACACTCACGAGAAGCTCGAATCGGGTCAGGCGAACGATTGGCCCTATCAGGGCGTTGCCTCGTCTCCACTGGTAGACGGCGCCCGGCTCTACTACGTCAGCAATCGTGGCGTGCTGTGGTGCCTTGACGTCGAGGGTTTTCGTGACCACGAGAACGACGGTCCGATCACCCATGAGGTCCTTACCGGGCCCGGCGATCCCGATGTGATTTGGGCCTTCGACATGATCAAGGAGGTGGGCGCCTTCCCGCACAACCTCGCGAATTCCTCACCCGCGATGTCGGGAGATCTGGTGTTCGTCAGCACCTCGAACGGGCACGACGAGAGCCACGTCAAGGTTCCGCGGCCGCAGGCGCCGGCGGTGATCGCCGTTCACAAGTTGACCGGCAAGCTGGTGTGGGCGGACAATTCGGTAGGCGATCGGATTCTTCACGGCCAGTGGTCTTCGCCTGCGGTGGGGATGATCGGCGGGGTGAGGCAACTGGTTTCCGCGCAGGGCGACGGGTGGGTGCGTGGCTACGAAGCGCAGACCGGCAGGAAACTATGGGAGTTCGATACGAACCCCAAGGACGCGGTCTGGCCGAAGTCCAGAAACGAGTTGATCGCAACCCCGGTGATCGTCGGCGATCGTGTCTACATCGGCAACGGACAGGACCCCGAGCACGGGGAAGGCGCCGGCAATTTCCACGCGATCGACGGGACAAAGCGAGGGGATATCACCGAAGCTGGCAGGCTCTGGACCTTCAGCGATATCCGCCGCACCGTCTCCACCGCGGCGGTTTCGGACGGTCTCCTTTACATCTCCGACTTCAGCGGCTTTCTCTATTGTCTCGACGCGGCGAGCGGCAGGGCGGTCTGGAAGCACGACCTGTTCTCGGCGGTGTGGGGATCGCCCCTGGTCGCCGACGGCAAGGTCTATCTCGGCGACGAAGATGGCGACGTGGCGGTGCTCGTGCACGGACGGGAAAAGAAGGTCCTGGCCGAAATGAACATGGGGGGCTCGGTGTACGGAACTCTCACGCCTGCGAACGGAGCGATGTTCCTGAACACTCAGAACCGGCTTTTCGCGATCGCGGTGAAATAAATCGGGGCGATGTCTTCAGGGCCGGGCTCTGCGCTTGCCCACCGCCCACAGCGCCCCGGTGGTGCGGATGAAGATCTGCCCCTCCGAAATGGCCGGGGAACTGAGAGTGTAGTCGTCGAAACCGTTCTCGGCCATGATCTCAAAATTCGGGCCGGCCTTGACCACGCTCGTGAGCCCATCCTCGTTGGTGACGTAAAGCTTCCCGTCGGCGAGAACGAATGAACCGCTATAGGTACCCGGGCGCAGTCGCTGTTGTCCGTAGATTTCCTTACCCGTCTTCGCCTCGAGACACCACATGATGCCCCGGTCGTTGACCACATAGGTATATGTCCCGTCGGTCACTGGAGTGGGAACGTCGGGCCCGTTCTCGAATGACCACATCAGGTGGGACGATGTGACGTCGCCTCGTCCGCCGGACCTCAGCACGAGCATCGGCCGCACTCGGGTGGGGGCGATGATCATCTCGCCATGAACCACGGGCGAGGCCACGATGCGGTAGGCGCCGTTGTTCGTCGGATTCAGGCCCTCGGCGCGCCACAGCTCTTTCCCGGTCCCGAGGTCGTGCCCGGTGACCACATCGCCGCCGGTGACGACCACCTCGACGTTGTTGCCATAGCGAAGCAGGGCGGGCGTGGTGTAGGAGTCCGGCGACTCCTGTCGGGCGGTGGTCGGGCGCTCAACCCGCCAAAGCGTCTTGCCGGACTTCTTGTCGATCCGAAGCAGGTAGGACGGATCGTCCGTCTTCATGCCGTGCAGCACCTGCACATATAGAGAATCTTCGTGCAGCATGGGCGACGACCCGTACCCCCAGTTCAACCCGAACTGGCCGTAGTCCTTCTGGATGTCGCGCATCCAGAGCTCTTTGCCGGTGAAGTCGAAGGCCTTCAAGATCCCGGTGCCGGTCATGATCCACACGCTCTTGCCGTCCGTTACCGGCGAGGGGGTCGACATGTTCTGCTTGCGCTGCCTGTGGTCGCCGTCGCTCAGATGCTGTTTCCACAGCGGTACTCCCTGGTTGCGATCGACCGCCCACAGAAACAGGCTGCCGTTCTCCGCGATGTTCAGGAAGATGCGATCACCCCACACTATCGGTGTTGAACCCGAGAGGGCGGGGAGGGCCAGCTTCCACGCGATGTTCTCGGTGGCTGACCAGTGGACGGGAAGATTCGTCTCCGAACTGATCCCGTTGGCCGACGGCCCTCTCCACTGCGGCCAGTTATCGGCTCGGACTTCAGCAGGACCCGCAGCCAGCATCAACGCCGCCGCAAGTCCGAATCGCCGCAAGTTCTCGGTCATGGTTAAGGTCCTCCCGGCCGGCGGGGACAGCCCGCCCTGCCGCGCGGCATTCGGAGACGAGGCTACCAGACCGGTGACCACAAGCGGTGCATTAGCGTGCGCTCGCCCTGCCCAGGTACAACAGGTTGAACACGGACCGCCGACGGTCAATGCGGCTGCGGGATTATCAAACCCGAGCGAATAGTATCGGCGACCATGAGTTTCCGATCGATCATTTCGACTCTCTTGATTTTCGCGGCCTGTTTGACCCGGGCCCAGTCGGCCCCCCTGGCCACCCCGACCCCCGCCCTTCGCGCCAACACGGCCGTCGAGGTCGAAGCCACCACCGACGACGAGACCATCTCGCTGGGGCTCCTTGGCCGCGAGGTGGATCTCAAGAGGGCGCCTTTCTCTGTCACCGTGGTCCCGTCTCGAACCCTGCGGGAAATGGGCGCGCGTCAGCTATCGGACGGCCTGGGCGGCGCGTCGTCGGTCAACGTGCTCTCGGGCTTCAGCATCTTCGACCTGTTCGTCATCAGAGGTTTCGACTCCTTGAGCAACGGTCTGGTGATGATCGATGGCGTGCGCGAGCCCGAATCCACCTTTCTGCCCGCCTACAACATCGAGCGACTGGAGATCCTGAAGGGCCCCGCGGGCTTCGCGGCTGGTCCCGACGCCGCGGCTTCCACCGTGAATGTGCTCCGAAAACTGCCGCTCGACCGTAACCTGGCGGCCGTGGGCGCACGATTCGGCACGTTCAATTCCTTCGACCTCGACGCGGACCTTGGCCTCACCAATGAAAGCGGGTCCTTGTCCGCCCGTCTGCCCACTTTTGTGCGCGGATCGGACGGTTACCGGGCGCGGAAGAATTCGCAATGGGGCCTGAATCCCGGCTTACGCGTCACGCGCTCTTCCGGCCTCATCGCGGTCATCAACTATGAACGACTGCGCAGCGAGTTCCTTCCCGACGTGGGCCTGCCCCTGGTGGAGGGCGCGGTGCCGAACGTTCCGCGCGAGAACGTCTATCAGTCGTCCTTCGACTTCTCCGATCAGGATGTGGACCGGGCCCGCCTCAGCGTCCAGAAGCGGATCGGTGATCGCACCACCCTCAAGAATCTCTCGTACTTCACCAGGCTGGGCTGGAAAACGGACGGCACGCTGTTTGTCGGCACCTTCAACGACCCGCGAGTCCAAGGCGCCATCGCCGCGCGGACCCTGACTCTCCTCGAGGACGAACAGCGACTCACTGGAAATCGGCTCTGGATGGAGACGTCGCGCCAGAAGGGTTCCTCCACCCATCTCCTGACCATGGGCGTTGAAGGGTACGAACTTGCCGACGAGTACAGCCTTGACGTCGCCCTCCTGCCGGTTATTGGCGTCCAGCAGCCGGTGGAAACGGCGGCCCGCCCGTTGTTTTTCCTGCCCGGCTTTTCGGTCCGGGCCAATGCCAAGAACCGAGTCCTCTCCGCCTTCGCCTTCGATGAGGCCTCGCTTGGGTCCCGGGTTCAGGCCCTCGGCGGCGTCCGCTTCGAC
>JAENWE010000351.1 GCA_016650185.1 Vicinamibacteria bacterium
CGCGCCGAATGGTTCGTCCAGCAAGAGCAACGGGGGATCCACGGCGAGGGCGCGGGCAATGCCGACCCTTTGCCTCTGGCCGCCTGAAAGTTCGCGGGGGAAGCGCGCGCCGAACTCGTCGGGGTTCAGGCCGACGAGCGTGAGTAGTTCGTGAACCCGATCGCGGATCTTCGTTTCGGACCATTTCATTCGCTCCGGCACGAGCCCCACGTTCCGCGCGATGGTGAAGTGGGGAAAGAGGCCGCCTTCCTGAATCACGTAGCCAATTCGCCGGCGCAGGTCCACCACGTCCCACTCCGTGGCCGGTCGGCCCAGAACCAGCACACGGCCCTCATCCGGCGAGGCCAGCCGATTGATCAGCCGGAGCGCGGTGGTCTTGCCGGAGCCGGAGGCGCCGAGGAGAGCGACAGTGGCGCCTTCTTCCACGGCGAAGGAGATCCGATCGAGGACCAGCGGGCCGGAGGCAAAGCGCTTGGTCACCTCCTGCAGATCGACGAGTGCGGCCATGTCCTCGATCTTACGGGCGGAGATCACAAGATCGAGGCTCGTGGCCACCAAACTTCCGTTTATCGTACCCTGGTGATCACCTCGGGCGCTCATGGTTTCATCGCAAAGAGGATGTTGCGCGCCATCGCATCGAGAGCAGAGCGGGGAGATCGACGGACCGGATGAGCACGCCGCGCTTCGAGCTTTCGCCCACCACCCGTTTTGCGGACCGCGCGTCCGACTACGCCTTGTTCCGGCCCTCCTATCCGAAGGAGGCCGTTGATTTCGCTCTTGATGGCCTGTCCGTCGCGTGCGGGCTCGTGGCGGCGGACATCGGCGCGGGCACCGGCATCTCCTCGCGGCTGTTGGCTGATCGGGGCGTGAGCGTCTTCGCCGTCGAGCCGAACGCAGGGATGCGCGAGAGCGCCGAGCCTCATCCCGGGGTGAGCTTCATCGATGGCTCCGCCGAAGCCACCGGCCTCGATAGGGCCAGCGTTGATCTCGTGCTGTGCGCTCAGGCTTTCCATTGGTTTCGCCCCGCCGAAGCGCTGACGGAGTTTTGGCGGATCCTGAGATCCGACGGGCGGCTGGCGTTCTTGGTGAATGAGAGGGACGCGGAGGCCCCGGCGACCAGAGCCTACGGCGCCGCCCTAAGCGCCTCGGTCGACCGGGAGCTCTCCGAGGGAATGCGTGACCCTATCGATGAAGCTCTGCGAGTGGCCGGCCGGATCGTGGTCCCGATGTCGTTCCCTTCCGCGCAGACTCTGACCCATGGCGGTCTCATCGGTCGCGCCCGCAGCGCTTCCTACGCGCCGAAAGACGGGCCGCGTTACGAAGCGCTGATTCGAGACCTTGACCGGCTCTGGGAAGCGCACAAGGACGCAGGGGGCCTGATATCGCTCCACTATCGAACCCTGGTGTGGCGCGTCAACCGCGCGGAGCGCAGGTGAAACATCGTGGGCTGATAGAAACTGCACTACCGGCACTTCCGCCACCACCTCGAACAGTTCGGACTCTGAAACCCCGCGGGGCCACGGCCGGGCGGCTACTATCACCTTGGCGCGATCAGGCAGATCGCGCCCCTCGCTCGAGGTCCGCGTGAGGGGACGTTCGTCTGATTGCGCGACAGATGGTGATTCCTGGGCCGCGTGCCGAGGGCTCTTCGACCAACTCCGGTCCCAGGTTCGTCTAAAGGATCAACGGGGGTCGTTCCTGTTCGACCCTGCGCTTGCCCAATGAGGTCCAGCAGAGCTGACAGACGTACTCGTAGAGTTCGCCGTCGGGGAGGACCAGGAGCAGGCGTTCGTCCACCGGCTGCGCTTTCTGGCATCGAGGGCAATACAGGCTCGCCGCCTTGAACTCGTCAAACTGCCTGGGTGGGTTGGGCTGCGGGGGTCGTCGATGGGGCACGGCGTTATTCTCCTCGATGACGCTTGCGCGAACCGAGTGGTCGGCCCCCTGAGGCGTTTTTGCTACTCCGCGAGGACCCTTTCGATACGACGGTCCGGAATCAGCCACATGAGGGCCACGAAGGCGTACAGACCGCCGGCCAGGGCGGAGGAGAAGGAGGCCACGCCGATGGCCACCGCATAGATCAACAAAGAGGCCTTTCCCTTTGCGGCCCGTTGGGCCTTGGACCTCCCGATGCGAGCCTGCCGGATACCCCGTGTCATCATCCAGCCGCCCACGCCGATCTCCGACCATTCCAAGGCTTTTTCGCCGCTGTCATCGTCTTCATATCCATATGAGCAAATTTCGAACCGCGGCCAGGAACTTCTGGATTGATTGGATGCGACCCCTCTTTGTGACCGCCATGGTGCTCGGGTCGTTTCGATCGGCCATCGCGGACTGGAACGATGTGCCCTCGGGTTCGATGCGACCGACGGTGCTCGAGGGTGAGCGCGTCTTCGTGAATCGCGCCGCCTACGATCTCAAGGTTCCCTTCACGACCTGGCGTCTCGCTCAGTGGTCCGATCCGTCCCGGGGTGACATCGTGGTTCTCTATTCGCCCCACGACGGAAACCGCCTGCTCAAGCGTGTGGTAGGAGTGCCGGGCGATCGGATCGAGATGAAGGACAATCAGCTCATCGTCAACGGAACCAACGCGCTCTATCGAAACACCGCCACTCCGGATGGCGATTTCGCGGTGTTGCGAGAGACCGTTTTCAATCGGGCGCATCTGGTCGAGGTCGCGCCCAAGGGGACGGCGGCGTCGACTTTCGGTCCGGTGGTGGTTCCCCCGCTGAGCTATCTGGTGATGGGCGACAACCGAGACAACAGTTTCGATTCGCGCTTCTTCGGCTTCGTCCCGCGATCGGAGATCCTTGGCCGCGCCACCCGGATCGTCGCCTCGGTCGATCCCGCGCGCAGCTTTCGGCCGAGGTTCGGAAGATTCATGAAGTCTTTGGAGTAGACAACGCCGCGGGCGCGGAGCTTTTGAGGCCGAGTGTGCTCAGGCCCACCGGGCTAGTAGCCCGCAGCCTCCATAGCCTTGGCGATCCGATCCTCGGCTTTTCCGATGTGGCGGGCCATCAGGTCGGCCGCCAGAGCCGAGTCGCGCCGTCGCACTGCCTCTACGATTGCGAAGTGCTCTGCGGTTGACGCCGCCGCATCGACTCCCTCATCGAGGCCAAGATAGAGAGGTCGCTGATGACGATCGAGGGCCGACATCACCACGCTCTCGATCTGCCGGTTCCCCGTGGCTCGAACGAGCTCGAGATGGAAGGCGCTGTTGGCCCGGAGGTAGCCGTTGTAGGTGGCCCTGTCGCCCATGGTGTAGCGCGTTTCCGCCACCGCGAGCAGGCGCTCGATCGCCTCGGGGGTGGCCCGTTCGGCCGCGAGTCCCGCGCTACCGCTTTCGACGATGCGCCGGAACTCGCACAGCTCCTTGTAGCCGGAGACGGTGACGGGGGCAACGGCGAAACCCCGGTAGGGCTTCATTTCGATGAGCCCCTCAAGTGACAGTCGATTGAAGGCTTCGCGCAGGGGAGTCCGCGAAACGTGCATCTCCTGGCAGAGCGCCGCCTCGACGATCTTCTCGCCCGGTCGCATGGAACAGGTCAGAATACGGTGCTTCAGAATCGCGTAGATGCGATCGGGCAGCGCGGCCGGCCGGCTGACGGTCGGTTCGATCTCCGCAAGCGAGGAAGCGCCAGGGTTGAGCGGGATCATCAGACGGATAGTAGGCGGGCTTTGAGATATTGACATCAGAAAAATATTGTATATATTAGTCAAAGTTAAGAACCACCCGCAATCTGAGGATCAACAGAATGCTAGACGAGATCGAAGCGAAAAAGGCTTCAATCGACGTAAATTCAGTGACTTATGCAGACGTCACTTCGGCTGAAGAGCGCCTCCTCGGGGTAGCCATCCGGACTCCGGTCATAACTTCAAGAACCGTGGACGAGCGCGTGGGCGGCCGGATCTTCTTCAAATGCGAGAACCTGCAGCGTGGGGGCGCCTTCAAGTTTCGAGGCGCTTACAACGCCCTGGCCCGACTGACCGCGGACCAGAGGAAGCGGGGCGTCATCACGTATTCCTCCGGCAACCACGCCCAGGCGATCGCCCTCGCCAGCCGCCTCCTCGGCATTCCGGCGACGATTGTGATGCCCAAGGACGCTCCCGCGGTCAAGGCCGAGGCCACACGCGGATACGGGGGTGAGGTCATCACCTACGACAAACATCAGACGACCCGCGAAGAACTGGCGGCGCGTCTGGCAAAGGAAAAGGGCCTCACCGTCATCCCCCCCTACGATCACCCCGACGTGATCGCCGGGCAGGGGACCGCCGCGAAAGAGCTTATTGACGACGTGCCCGATCTTGACCTGCTGCTGGTGCCTTGCGGCGGCGGGGGGTTTCTCTCGGGTTGTGCGATCACCGTGGACGCCCTCCTTCCCGGCGGCCGGATCATCGGCGTGGAGCCGGCCATGGCCGATGACGCCACCCGTTCCTTCCGGACCGGCGTTCTCCACAAAGTATCGAATCCGGAAACCATCGCTGACGGGGCCCGGACACCGTTTCTTGGAGACTGGACCTTTCCGCTGGTGCGCCGCCATGTGGACGACATGGTCACGGTCGACGAAGAAGCCATCGTACGGTCCATGTTTTTTGTCTGGGAACGCCTGAAGCTCGTTGTCGAACCAACCGGCGCGCTAACCGCGGCCGCAGTCCTCGAGGATCTTGTCCCGGTCAAGGGACTCCGCGTCGGGGTCATGCTGAGCGGGGGCAATGTTGACCTGGCCGCCCTCGCCCCGTTGATGCAATCGCGATGAACCTGCTGACGGACCGCCATGCCTGACATCCTGATCCTGAATCGGTCCGAGCTTCAGGAACTTCTGACTCTCGAGGTGATGGTACCTGCGCTCGAGAAGGCTTTCATCGCTTTTGCCGACGGCCGGACCCTTGCGTATCCAGTCGTGCGGGAAGAGGTAAGGGGTCACCGGGGAATCTTTGGGATCAAATCCGGCTACCTGCTTGACGATCAATGCATCGGCCTCAAAGCTGGCGGCTTCTGGCTCGACAACAAGGCGAAGGGCCTCACCGCTCACCAGTCCACCACCCTGCTTTTCGACCCGGCAACCGGCGTCCCCACCGCCTTGATGGACGGGAACCACATCACAACGGTCCGCACGGCCGCGGTCGGCGCGCTGGCCGCGCGGGCCCTGGCCCGACCCGAATCAACAGTCGCGGCGATCCTCGGATGTGGAGTCCAGGGGACCGCCCAGGCCCAGGCGCTTTGCCACGTCCTCCCAATTCGCGAGATCCGGGCCTTCGACCTCGTCGCCGAAAACGTAGCCGCTCTCTCGGCTGCTTTCCCGACGGGCGCGGGTCCTGAGGTGATCGCCGCGGCGAGCGCCGAAGCGGCCGTGTCGGGCGCCGACGTCATTGTGACGGCGGCTGGTGGTCGCGCTCCGGTTCTCTTCTCTGATTGGGTAAGGCCCGGTGTTCATGTCAACGCCTTCGGAACAGACACCCGAGGAAAGATCGAAATCGAAACGGAGTTGTTCAAGCGCGCCACCCTGGTGGTTGATGATGTGATCCAGGCGACCACGATCGGAGAGACCCAGGCCGCGGTGTCGGCGGACATCGTTCGGTCGGACGGGCCATTCACCACCCTCGGTGAGGTCCTCGCTGGCCGGAAACCGGGGCGGGAGCGGGCCGACGAGATCACTCTCTTTGATGCCACGGGCCTCGCCTTTCAGGATCTCGTGGCCGGTTCTCTTGCCATCAGCCTCGCCCGCGACCGCGGTCTGGGCCGGTTTGTGACCCTCTCGTGAACGTCTGGACCATGGACGCGTCCGTATCAGCCAACCTCCGAGAGGACCCACTTTCATGATGACACTCGGCCTGCTGGTCCTTACCCTCGTCGCGTCGCCCATCGCCGACGATTCCGCCTCGTCTGTCGACCTTCACCAGTGGACGGCGCTCAGCTGGCGCAGCATCGGACCGAACCGCGGGGGGCGATCGATCGCGGTGGCGGGCAGTTCCAGGCGACCGAACGAGTACTACTTCGGCGCCACCGGCGGGGGGCTGTGGAAGACCACGGACGGCGGGATGAACTGGGGTCCGGTGACGGACGGGCAGATTCGAAGCAGCTCGGTGGGGGCGGTGGCCGTGTCGGAATCCAATCCCGACGTCGTCTACCTGGGCATGGGAGAGACCCAGCTCCGCGGCAACGTGATGCAGGGAGACGGCGTCTACAAATCTACGGACGCCGGCAAGACCTGGACGCATGTCGGTCTTGGAGACACCCATGCCATCGGACGGATCCGCATCCATCCCACGAATCCCGACGTGGTGTTCGTCGC
>JAENWE010000352.1 GCA_016650185.1 Vicinamibacteria bacterium
GGACATCGTGGCGCTCGGCTTCGTCAAGGATGTGAAGATCGATGGAGGGGCCGTCGACTTCACCATCGAACTGACCACTCCGGCGTGCCCGGTGAAGGAGCAGATGAAGTCCCAGGCCGAGGCCCTCGTGGGCGCTCTGCCTGGCGTCACCTCGGTCGCGGTCAATATGACGGCGCAGGTCCGGGCCCGGGGGGGCATGACCGGACAAGCCATCCCAGGAATCAGAAACGTCATCGCGGTCGGCGCGGGCAAAGGCGGTGTCGGCAAGTCGACGACGACCGTGAACATCGCCATCGCGCTGGCCCAGAAGGGCGCTCGGGTGGGCGTCATGGACGCGGATGTTTACGGGCCGAACGTACCCCAGATGCTGGGCATCCGCCTGGAGCCGGGCGCCATCGAGCTGACTCCCGACCAGAAGATGATTCCACCGGTGGCCCATGGGATCAAGGCCTTATCCATCGGCATGCTCGTCCCCAAGGACCAGGCCGTGATCTGGCGGGGTCCCATGCTCCACAGCGCGGTGCAGCAGTTCATGCGTGATGTGGCGTGGGGCGAGCTCGACTACCTGCTCGTCGACCTGCCTCCGGGCACCGGCGATGTCGCGATCTCCCTGGCCCAGAGCGTCGGGGTCGCGGGCGCGGTGGTCGTGACCACGCCCCAGGGGGTGTCCGTCTCGGATGTGCGCAAGGCGGTCGCCATGTTCCAGAAGCTCAACATCCCCATCCTCGGGGTGGTCGAGAATATGAGCTACTTCGCCTGCCCTCACTGTTCGGAGCGGACCGAAATTTTCGGCAACGGCGGAGGAGCCGAGATCGCCAGAGACATGAAGATCCCTCTTCTGGGTGACATCCCCATCGACATTCGAGTGCGGAGCGGAGGAGACGAAGGAACACCGGTGGTGGTCGCGGTCCCGGAATCCCCCGCCGCCCAGGCGTTCTCCACCGTGGCCTCCAAGGTGGCCGCGCGGGTGTCGATGCAGGCCATGCGCACCCTCAGAATTATCCAGGCGGATTAACCTCGGAACCGCACAGGGCCTCGGGGTATCCTCATCGAAGAGGGGACTTTAGACAGGCTTAAGGTCATGACGCTAGAAGTAGCGTTCCCCTCACCAGGAGAAGAAAAGCAAACGCATGACGATGTTCAGAAACGTGATCTCGTGGGCGTGGCCCGCACTGGCGATTTTCGTCAGCGCCTGCGGGAGCAACACTCCAACCTCGCCGACCGACGCCACGACCACCACCCCCACCGCCACGGTGACCGCCACCGCGAGTCCGGATACGGTGACGGCCAGCGCGTCGACCGATCGCGCCTACGCCTGGAACGGAACGTTCGTGGTCACCATCACCAACACCAACATATCGCCGCTCACGATCAGGTCGATCGCTGCTGACCTTCAGCAGTCGTCCGGCGGCATTGTGATCACGCCCGTCACGGGGACCGATGAGTCGTTTCGGTTCGACGTGCGGGCGCCGGGGAACCGGGTCGACATCAATGGCAGCATTGCCATTCCCTTCACTTTCTATTACACCCTCCCGAACGGAGACCGCGAGGCCCTCATCAGCATCTCCTTCTCGGTCGCCACGGATAACGGGGGCGCAGGAGCCGTCACTACGACGGTGAATCTGCAATGAAATCTGCGGTCTGGCCGCTGGTCCTGCTTCTAGCCGCCCAGAGCGAAGGGGGGTCCCAGACTCCCCCTATCTTCGCGCGAACCACGGTACAGACGGTCGCCGCCGTGGGAGCCGCGAACAGCCAACCAGTGGCGGTGATCTCGGGCGACTGGAACGGGGACAGCAAAGCCGACCTGGCCATCGCGGACGGGGCGGGCAATCGCGTCACCGTGGCCCTGGGCGACGGCGCAACCGCGTTCTTGCAGACCGTGGACTTTCCCGCGGGAACCACGCCGGTGGCTCTGGTGGCGGCGGATCTGGACCTGGACGGAACGATGGATCTCGTGGCTTTGAGCCGCGATTCGAGGAGCATCACCGTGCTCGCCGGCAACGGAGTCACCTTCACCGCCGGCCCGACCGTTGCCCTCGCGGGTTCAGGGAAGGTCACGGCTCTGGCCGTCGGCTCCTGGGACGGCGACGGCATCCCCGACCTGGCCATCGCCACGGCGGGAGCCACCTCCATCGAAATCCTGCACGGGGACGGAAGTTTCGGCTTCGTGCCCGCGGGCCTGATTCCGGCGCCGACGGACATCTCGTTCATGCTCGCGACCGATCTGGACGGCAGCGCGCGGACCGACCTCGCGGTGGGCAGTCTCAACACCGGACAGGTATGGGTCTACATCAACGGGACCGCGGCGCTGGGTGCGCCGCGGCAGTATGCGGTGGGCGCTCAGCCGAGCGCGGCTGCGTTCTCGGACTTCAACGCCGACGGTCGCATCGACATCGCGGTGGCCAACCGAGGTTCGGATGACGTGACCGTCCTTTTTCAAACCGCCACCGCCGACTTCAACTCGGTGACCCTGTTCAGGGTCGGAGCCCAGCCCCTGGCCATCACCGCCGCCGATTTCAATGGCGACGGCGCCCGGGACATCGCGACCGCCAACTTCGGTTCCGCTGACCTCAGCATCGGCGTGGGGGACGGCCGCGGCGGCTTTGCCACCGGAACCTCGATTCCCGCGCGCTCCGCACCGCAGACTTTGACCGCCGCGGATCTCACGGGCGACGCGCGGCAGGATCTGATCTCGACGAACCTGGGCGCCTCGGACATCTCGGTCTTCGTGAATGGCGCCGCGGGGAGCTTCGCCACCAGCACCACTTTCCGGGTCGGGACCCAGCCCATTGCCCTCCAGACCGGCGACGTGGATCGCAATGGGACCCTGGATGTCGTGGTCGCCAACTACAACTCGGCCAATATCTCCGTGCTCCGTTACCAGAGCCCGGCCGGGTTCCTGGCCGCGGCAAACTATGAGGCGGGTGGCGCCAATCCAGCCGCTGCAGCCCTGGCTGATTTCGACGGCGACGGCATGCTGGATCTCGCCCTGGCGAATTTCGGATCCGGCACCGTATCCCTGCTCCGAGGCGATGGAGCCGGGCACTTCGGTAACGTAACGGAGATCATCACCGGCCTTACGCAGCCGCGCGCGCTGGCCACCGCACGCCTCAATACCGATGCCCTTCCCGACCTGGTGGTGGCAGTCGAGGGAACCAACGAGGCGATCTCTTACGTCAACGTCGGCGGGGCCTTCCGGAAGGGATCCGCGGCCAAGGTGGGAGGATCGTCTTTCGCGCTCGCGACCGGCGACGTCAACGGCGACGGTCTCACGGACATCGCGTCCGTGAACGCTCAGGACAACGATGTGACGATCCTGATCGGCGACGGCTCCGGTGGTCTGAGCGCCAAATCGCGAATTCCCGTGGGCATCCGTCCTCTTGGCCTGGTCATGGGCGACTTCAACCGCGACGGCCGCTTGGATATCGTCGTGGCCATCAGCGGCGCCGCCACGTTGCGTCTGCTTACCGGCGACGGGTCGGGACAATTCACCGCTGGAGCCTCTTTCTCGGTCGGGGGTCAGCCACGCACGGTGGTCACGGCCGATTTCGATGGCGACTCCATTCTGGATCTCGCCGTATCCAATCAGGGATCCAACTCCATTTCA
>JAENWE010000353.1 GCA_016650185.1 Vicinamibacteria bacterium
CTGCAAAACCTCCATCCCCGGTTCAAATCCGGGCGGCGCCTCCAAGCAAGTTCAACACACGTAGCGGCACGGACCGAGCCGAATCGGGGACGGAGGAGTTTCAAACCTCGGAGCGGCGTACGGCAGTCTTCTTCGCGCGCCCGTTCGCGCGCGCCGTCCGCCGCCGCCCGGACTTCACGAGCCGAATCTCCACCGTGTAACCCAGCGCCTTCGCATACCGCTGCAGGGTCGCGATCGACGGAGAGTGCGTCGGCTGGGCCGATTCGAGACGGGCAATCGCGGACTGAGTGGTCCCAGCCCGAGCGGCCACCTCGGCTTGGGTGAGCCCGGCTTCTGCCCTCGCCGTGAGCACCTCGTCGAGAAAGGCGAATTCGTCGGCGATCTTGTCGTAGGCCTTCTTCACACCAGCGCGCGAGAACGCGCGCGCCTTGAACCGCTTGAGCGTGCTAGTCATGACGCCGTTCCTTCATTCTCTGCCGGGCGATCAGCAACTCGCGGGAAGGGGTCTTGCCCGTCTTCTTCACGAACTGGTGCAGGAAGACGATCCGCCGGTCAACGGCCGTGCAATAGAACACTCGGGCGATGCCCTCGGCGGCCTTGACCCGCAGTTCGAAGAGCCCGCCACCCATGGCCCTGGTGTGAGGCATGCCCAGATCGGGACCGAACGCCTCCATGCGCTCGGCATACCTCAGGAATCGAGCGACCAAGCCGGCTGGGAGCGCGAGGATGTCATCCTCGACGCGCCGACTGTAGAACGTGACGGTCCATGTCACGGAGTCAGTATAGCAAATATGCTATTGGACGGAAATCGCGGATCCCCAAGGGATGTAGGCTTGACACCCGGGCCGCCAGCCACCCCTGACGCGACATTCGGCGCGCCGAACCCGGACCTTCACCTCGACGCGCGATCCGAGCCTGTTGATGATCGACATCAGCCGATCGACCGTGAATCACCCGATGTCCGCATTACGGATGCGAGCGAAGTCGGCCGCGGCGATCCCTGTGCGGCCGTGCGACACTTGACGGGAAGCGAGCGGTTGAATAGACTTAGTCCAATCAACTTAGTCTTGTGAGGTCGATATGGTGACCGTCAACATCCACGAAGCCAAGACCCAGTTGTCCAAGCTGGTGGACCAGGCCGTCAAGGGCGAAGCCTTCGTGATCGCCAAGGCAGGCAAACCGCTGGTGAAGGTGTCGGGGCTGAAGGCGCCTGCGACGCCGCGACGGCTGGGATTTCTCTCGGGCGAGATCGCCGTGCCAGACGATTTCGACCGCATGGGCGAGGCCGACATCGCCACCCTGTTCGGGAGCGGGGCGTGAAACTCCTGCTGGACACCCAGATCCTGCTCTGGGCGGCCGGTCATCCAAAGCGGCTCTCGGCGGCGGCGCGCAAGCTCCTGAACGACCCGCGCAACGAGCTCCTCTTCAGCGCCGCCAGCTTGTGGGAAATCGCCATCAAGAACACCCTGGGACGGGAAGACTTCCAGGTCGAGCCTCGCCTGCTGCGCCGGGGCTTGCTCGACAACGGTTACGTCGAACTCCCCGTCACCAGCCAGCACGCCGTGAACATCGACGGTTTGCTCCCGCTCCACAAAGATCCCTTCGACCGCCTGTTGCTGGCGCAGGCACTGTGCGAAGGCATCACGCTACTCACCGGCGACAGGCAACTGGCCCGCTACGGCGGGCCGGTGCGCAAGGTGTAGGCCACAGCACCGTCGCGAACCGAGAGCACACTGACGCATGGCGTTGAAGAAGTCCGAACTCTACTCCTCTCTCTGGGCCGGCTGCGACGAGCTGCGCGGCGGCATGGATGCCAGCCAGTACAAGGACTACGTTCTCGTCCTCCTGTTCATCAAGTACGTCAGCGACAAGTACGCGGGCCAGCCCTACGCGCCGATCACGATCCCGCCTGGCGCGAGCTTCAAGGACATGGTCGCCCTCAAGGGGAAAAGCGACATCGGCGACCAGATCAACAAGACGATCATCGCCCCGCTGGCCAACGCCAACAAGCTCTCCGATTTCCCGGACTTCAACGACGCCGCCAAGCTTGGCACCGGCAAGGAGATGGTGGACCGGCTCACCAACCTGGTCGCCATCTTCGAGAACCCGGCGCTGGACTTCTCGAAGAACCGCGCGGAGGGCGACGACATCCTGGGCGACGCCTACGAATACCTGATGCGGCACTTCGCCACGGAGAGTGGCAAGAGCAAGGGGCAGTTCTACACTCCCGCTGAGGTCAGCCGCATCATCGCGCAGATCAGCGGCATCCGGAACGCGAAGACCAGCGCCGCCACCAGCGGCCTCGC
>JAENWE010000354.1 GCA_016650185.1 Vicinamibacteria bacterium
AGTGAAGCAATCTCGCGGCCCCGCCGAGATCGCTTCAGTCCATGGAAGAACTCCGGGTCCTTCGCGATGACGGTGGTAGGGTTTCTCCCCAAAGTCACGGACGGAGTCCGTCCACGGCTCGCAGTGACGGAGAGGCGTTGAAGTGGGAGCACTCATGACGTGCGCCCTTCCGGCAGGTCTCTCTCGGCAAGGGCGGTGATAATGGCCTGGTTTTCCTCGGGCGTGCCCACGGAGATCCGGAGGGCATCTCCGAGCTGAGGCAGGGTTCGCACATCGCGGACCACCACCCCCGCGGCCAGGAGACGGGAGAAGGCGGCATTGGCGTCGGCGAATCGCACCAGGAGGAAATTCCCTTCCGAGGGGTAGACGTGGACGACGCCGTCGATCGAACGGAGGGCCTTGACCAGCGCGTCCCGCTCCTTCACCGCCGTGGCGATGCGACCCTTGGCTTCCCTCTGGGCGGCCTCGGTCAGGGCTTCGAGGGCCAGACTCGCGGAGGGCGCTGGCACCGGATAGGGGGCAGAGAGGGAGCGAAGGACGCCGATGACATCCGGATCGGCGAGGACGGCGCCGATCCGGGCGCCCGCCAGGGCGTGCGCTTTCGACAGGGTGCGCAACAAGACGAGGTGCGGGAATTCGTCGAGCAGAGGTCGAGCGCTGCCGATCGAGGAGAACTCGACGTAGGCCTCGTCGACGACCACCACCGCTTTGCCCGAGGCGGCCTTTACGAGCCGTCGGATTTCCTTCAGCGAAAGAGCTTGACCGGTCGGATTGGACGGCGAGCACAAGAACACCACGCGCACATCGCCGTGGGCCAGGACATCTTCCACCGCGGTAAGGTCGAGCGAGAACCGGCCGCCGTGATCGTCCAGGGGGAGCTCGACGAGCGGGGCGTTCTGAACCCGGGCGGAGACCGCGTACATCCCGAAGCAGGGAGGTGCTATCAGCACCCCGTCCAGTCCGGCTCTGCAGAAGGCGCGAACCAGAAGATCGATGCCTTCGTCGCTGCCCCGCGTCACCAAGAGGCGTTCGGGAGGCACTTGATAAAGATCGGCCATGCGAGCCCGCAGGGCTGCGGGCTGAGGCTCGGGATACCGGTTCAGGCCCTGTCCCTTGTCTGCTGAAGAGGGCCAGGGACTTTCGTTGGCATTGAGCCAGATATGACCGCTCGTCTTCTCACGACGAGCGGACGCGTAGCCCGCGAACGCGCGGAGGTCGGGGCGGACGAGGTCGAGGACCGACGTCAGGACCGTGACTCCAACCTTTGGACGACCGCCCGAGCATGGGCTTCGAGACCCTCGGCGCGGGCCAGGGTGATCGCACCTGGGCCGATGGCCTCGAGACCCAGGCGGCTCACCGACTGAACGCTGATGCTGTTCTGGAAACTGGCGACACTCACCCCGCTCGCGGCCCGGGCCGCGCCGTTCGTGGGCAGAACGTGATTCGTGCCGGAGCCGTAGTCGCCCAACGATTCGGGCGTGAGCTCGCCCAGGAACACCGAACCCGCGGCCCGGATCTGCGGCAGACACCGGTCTGGCTCGCGCAGGTGGAGAATCAGATGTTCCGGGGCGTAATCGTTGCTGATGGCGATGGCGGCATCCAGATTCTCGACCTCGATCAGACGCGCATGATGCAGAGCCTTGCGGGCGATCTCAGCCCGGGGGAGGGTTTCGATTTGCGATTCGAGATCTCGGAGCACCGACTCAATGAGGCCGGGCGCGTCGGTCAGGAGAACCACTTGGGAGTCCGGTCCGTGTTCTGCCTGGGCCAGCAGATCCGCGGCCACGAAAGCGGGGGACGCGTCCGCCCCCGCGATCACCAGAACCTCGGAGGGTCCGGCGGGCAGGTCGATGGCCGGTCCGCCGGGCATGGTCGAGACCTGTTGCTTGGCGCTGGTGACGAACGAATTGCCGGGACCGAACAGTTTGTCGCAGGCGGGGATCGTGGCGGTTCCAAAGGCCATGGCGGCGATGGCCTGAGCCCCCCCGACCTTGAAGACTCGATGGATGCCGCACAGCGAGGCGGCGATCAGGACGGTCGGATGCGCACGGCCATCAAAGCGCGGTGGTGTGCAGAGGATCACTTCTCCGCAATCGGCGAGACTCGCGGGCACGCCGAGCATGAGTGCGGTCGAAGGCAGGGGCGCTGATCCCGAAGGCACATAGAGGCCGACCCGACGAATACCTCGCAGGATCCGGCCGCAGGTGACGCCTTGAGCGGTGTCGATCTGGAACTCCTCGGCCATCCCCGCGCGATGCCAGGCGAGAAGCCGTTGTCTTGCCTCGGCCATGGCGGTTTTGATCTCGCCCGAGACCGAGCGGTCTGCCTCATCGAACTCGGAGGGGCTGACCTCGAGACCGTCGATCTCGACGCCGTCGAAACGCCGGGTGAGGGCCCGGAGGGCCTCATCCCCGTTGGCTCGGACCTCGTCGATGAGGCTGCGCACCGTGGCGTCGACTTCGGATTGGTTTGTTGAGATCGGCCGTTCGAGCAGGCCACGCCTGGCCGCGCCGTCCAGATCGTTCCACCGCGCGGACGGGAGCCCCAATCCGGATTCGACCCGCGTCGTCATTTCGACCGCCGGCGGCTGGAGGCGGTGCGGAGGACACGGTCAGCGGCGAGACGGTAGCCGCCCGGCCCGAAGCTCAGACATCGAGCGATCCGACCAATGGTGGTGACGCTCACTCCGGTCCGATCGTGAATCTCGCGGTAGGGCATCTTCGCGAGGAGAAGCGGCACCACCCGCCAGCGGTCGGCGATGGCCTCCAGCTCGGCCGGGGTGCAGAGGTCATCGAGGAAGGTTCGCATCTCAGAAGGCGTTCGCAGCGAGAGCAGGGCCTCGAGCAGTGTCCCCATGGCCTCAGGGGAGCGAAGCGACTTCTCCCCGCGGGGGAGGGGGAGGCGGGAGTCCCGAGGCTTCATACTGTCATATTGTAATAGCGTGCTATTACAATAGACAAACAGGGGCGCCGAAAGGGGCTTCTGGGATGGCCGCCCGGCTAGGACGGCGGCGTGGTGCGCCCGAAAGCCCGGGCCCGGGCGTGCAGGTGTTTCTCGATGCCCCCGCACACGGTCTGGCACAGCTCGAACACCGAAGGGTCGGCGACTCGAACGAAGACGGAGGTTCTCTCCTGGCGGCGCGCCACCAGCCCACCCTCGATCAGGAGGCGCAGGTGCTTGCTCACGTTCGGCTGGGACGTGCCGATATCCAAGGCCAGCTGCGACACCGATGTCTCGCCGGCCTGAAGACGATTTAGGATCTGGAGGCGCAATGGCTCAGACAGGAGTCTGAATCGGCCCGCCACCAGGGAGAAGCCCTCCGGAGTGAGTTGCTGGAGTTTCTTGGGGAATCTCATGTTCGATGCGTGATTATATGCGACACGGGTTATATTGAAGGACGCCCATGACCTGCACCCTTCCCGACCCCGCCGGATCCGGTTCGCAGCCGCCTCCGCCCCAGCCCACTTTCGAGTTCAGACAGTTCTATCTGGGGTGCCTCGCGCAGGCCTCCTATCTCCTCGGCTCAGAGGGCGAGGCCGCAGTGGTGGATCCGCGCCGGGACATCGATATCTACATCGACGAAGCGAAAGCTTCAGGCCTCTCCATCCGCTACGTGATCGAGACCCATCTGCATGCGGACTTTGTGAGCGGGCACCGTGAGCTGGCGGAGCGCACCGGCGCCATCGTGCTGATCTCGCACCGCGCCGCCGCCACGTTCGCGCACCAGGCCGTGAAAGATGGCGACATCGTCCGAGTGGGCGCTTTGTCGCTTGCATTTCTCGAGACGCCCGGCCACACTCCGGAGAGCATCTCGGTGCTGGTCACTGATACCAAAGTGTCGAGCCAGCCGCAGATGGTCCTCACCGGCGACACCCTTTTCATCGGAGATGTCGGTCGCCCTGATCTGCTGGGAAGCAAAGGGCTCACCGCTGAGCACATGGCCGGGGTGCTCTACGACTCTCTCCAGGCAAAGCTCCTCCCCCTGCCTGACGATGTTCTCGTTTACCCGGCTCATGGGGCGGGGTCGCTCTGCGGCAAGAACCTGTCCAAGGACACGTACTCGACGATGGGGAGGCAGCGGGAGACAAACGTCGCTCTGCAGCCGATGAGCCGCGACGAGTTTGTTCGTTTCCTGACCGAAGACGCTCCTGAGACTCCTCAGTATTTCCCGATGGATGTGGAGATCAATCGGCGGGGTGCGCCGAACCTCGATGCTTTGACCGCCCCTCCGTCGGTCACGGCGGTTGAACTCAAGAGCCTGCGGGATGAGGGCGCCATCGTTCTCGACGTGCGGTCGTCCGACGACTATGCAATCGGATCCGTGCCGCAGTCGATGAACATCGGCCTCTCCGGCCAGTTCGCCTCTTGGGCGGGCACGCTTCTCGACGCCAACCGGGATCTCCTCATCGTCGCCCCGGACGAGGCCGGCGCTGCTGAAGCGAAGGTGCGCCTCGCTCGCGTCGGTCTCGAGCGCGTTGTGGGCTGGCTCGCGGGCGGGATCGCCGAATGGCGTCAGGCCGGTTTTGAAACGGTCGCGACTGCGCAAGTGACCGTGAAGGAGTTGCAGGATCGCCTCGCTGATACCCAGGCCGGGGAGCAAGCGTCATTTCAGGTTCTCGACGTGCGTCGCAAGGGCGAATGGACGAGCGGCCATATCAAGGGCGCGGTCCACGCGCCTCTTCACCTCCTCGAAGAGCAATCCGCCTACTTCGATCCTGCTCTCAAAACCTACGTCATCTGCGGGGGCGGCTACCGGTCGATGATGGGCGTCGAAGTTCTCCGGGAACTGGGGATCCGCGACGTGGTCGACGTGAAGGGGGGGATGAGCGAGTGGAACGCCCAAGCCCTTCCGACCACGCTTGCCTGAATCGACCTTGAACCCTTCCGGCACTTACCAGCGAGTCGGAGGTTTGAGGACGCTCACTCACCCTCACGAGTGGCCTGGAGAACCTCGAGAGCCTTGCGGTCGCCGGGCCGCCGGGCCAGAGCGATCATGGCCATGGCGTGCGCCTCGCGTTCGCGCCGGAGGCGCATGAAGGCGAAGGCCAGACTGGCGGCCGCGCCGCCTTTCTGATCCAGAGTCACCGCGGCGGCCAGAGGAATGATGGCGCGCTCAGGCTGGTTGAGTTTCAGCCACATCTCGCCGAGTCGTTCGAGCGGCGCGGCCCTGGGGTCCAGTTCCACCGCGCGCTGGAGCGTCTTGGTCGCAGCCTGAAGGTCTCCCCGGTCCGCCTGCTGTAGAGCTTTGTGAACCAGTCGTGACGACGCCGGTCGCGACAACTCGTTGGTTTGAAACAGATCTTGTTCGCTCAAAAATAGCCTCTGAGCCCTCACTCTATTCCGTTTCCGCCTCCCGGGCCCGATCCCGCCCCCAAGTCGCCCATCAGGGCCTCGAACATCGGGAAGGTCAGGGCTTGAGGACCGTCGGAGAGGGCCGCGCTCGGATCAGGATGGATCTCCACCATGATGCCGTGGGCTCCGCTGGCGAGTGCCGCCCTGGCCATGGGCGGAATCAGCTGCCTGACTCCTACCGCATGGGACGGATCGACAATGATGGGCAGATGCGACCTCTCGCGAACCACCGGCACCGCCGAAAGGTCGAGGGTGTTTCGGGTGGCGGTTTCGAACGTGCGGATGCCGCGCTCGCACAGCAGGACCATCTGGTTGCCGTGGGCCAGGATGTACTCGGCCGCGTGCAACCACTCTTCGATCGAAGACATCATGCCGCGCTTCAGCATGACGGGTCGATGCACCTGACCCACCTCCCGCAGCAGGGAGAAGTTCTGCATGTTGCGCGCGCCGATCTGGACCATCTGCGCCTTTTCCGCCACCGCCTCGAGATCACGCGGGTGCATGACTTCGGTGACGATGGGTAGGCCCGCCTCGGCTCCCGCCTCCGCGAGCCACTCGAGCGCCTCGTAGCCGTGGCCTTGGAATGAATACGGCGAGGTCCGAGGCTTGAAGCAACCACCACGCAGCATCGAGCCGCCGAGTTCCTTCACGATCCGGGCGCAGGCCCGGATTTGCTGAAGCGACTCCACCGCGCAGGGGCCGGCGATCACCACGGGCCGGGAGCGCCCTCCGATCATGACCCGCGCGCCGACCGGGATGAGCGTGTCTTCGATCCGGTGGGCGCGCGAAGCGAGCGCGGCTGAGCCCGGCCCTGTTCTGGATGAAGGCGACGGTTCGGTCACGGAGGGCGTGGCCACGCCGGTGAGGCGAACGCGTGGCCGCGGCTCGGCGGGCTGGCTCTCGGTCGCCGTTCTCGAAGGATACGAACCGAGGACTTTCAGGAAGCTCGCGCGGGCCTGAAGCTCGCGAACGGCCACGGCGACCTCCGGGTCGGCGATGTTCCCTTCGAAATCGGCGTGGAACAAATACTCCCACGGCCTTCCCGGCCGTGGGCGTGATTCCAGCTTGCTGAGGCTCAGATGATGGTCGGCCAGAACAGCCAGGCAGCGAAGAAGCGCTCCTTCCTCATGGCGGGTGGCGAAAATGAGAGAGGTCTTCGCGGGTACTCGCAGATCGCAGGTTTCGGGCTTGCGCGCCACGATGGCCATGCGAGTGAAGTTCTCGCGATTGTCCGCGATGCCACGCTTGAGAATCACCAGGCCGTGAATCCGCGCCGCCTCGTCGCTGGCGATCGCGACCTGGGCCCTGTCCCCGTCCTCGCGGACCCGACGCGCCGACATGGCGGTGTCGGTGAAGGCCTCGACCTGCGAGCCCACCAGACTCGACAGAAAACGTCCGCACTGAGACAGCGCGACCGGATGAGAGAACACTCGTCGGATTTGCGATAGGGGCATGTCCTCCAGGGCGAGAAGGCAGTGATCAACCTCCTGGATTTCTTCACCCACGATCGCGAGATTCATGCGCGTGAGGAGGTCATAGTTGGGCGTCACCGACCCGGAGGTCGAGTTTTCCAGGGGCAGGACCGCGCGATCGACCTCCCCGGTTTCCACACCCTCGAGCAGGGCTTCGAAACTCTGATAGCCGCGGTACCGGACCTCGCTAGTCCGGGTTCCGAAATGCCGCAGGCCGGCCTGGTGGCTGTACGCTCCTTCGCTACCCTGGTAGCCGACACTCAGAACCGCGTCGTCGTTGCCCTTTGGAGCCAGAAGCGACTCCTGGGTCCGAAGCGAGTGACCCAGGATCTCCCGGAACAGGCGGGTGACATGAAAGGGGTCGAGGCCACTCTCGCGCCCGAGCTCGACCACGCGAGTGAGGACATCCTCCTCGCGGCCGACATCGCGAAGGGCCGCGGCGCCTGGAGCCTTGACCTCAGCCACTTCGAAGACGAGCCGCTGGCGCGCGGCGAGGGCGGCCACCAGGTCCGCATCGGCGGCACTCAGGCGCTCTCGGATTGAGGTCAGGTCCATGATGTTGTTCTCCAGAAAAGCGAAAGGCCCGCTCCTTGATGGGGGTCAAGGAAGCGGGCCAGACGGCTCGGCGTTTTGGGTGAAGTAGCTAGACCACGCCTCCACCCGCTCCCTGGGAGCTGGTAAAGACGAATCGTCCGCGCGACTTCGCGATGTTCATTGGCGGCGCATTCTGCCTGCGCCGATATCTCCGTGTCAAATCATGTTGGAGGCGGGCGAGTCTCTCCCGGGCGAGAATCACCGGGCGGGCGAGAGGTGCTCAAGAACCAGTCCCAGAGCGGTTCTTCGCTTGAAGCCTTTCCAGTAGGTGTGCTCCGGCGCAGGTTTGCCGTCCTTGTCCATGGAGTAGACCCCATCCTTGCCGCTCGGGATCACGTCCAAATACGCTTGCTTGTCTCGATCTTCTTTCAACCGAAGGTCGAAGAACGCGGTGGCGAAGTGGTCGAGGATGTTGTTCATGCGGACGGTGTCCCAGACCGCATCCGCGTAGTGCGTGAAGCCGGCGGGTCGGTCGCCCTGGGCCACATAGGTCTCGTAGGGCGCCGGGATCGGGGCTCCAGCATTGTGGTTGGCGCCCACGAAAGTCAGGAGATACCGGTCGGCGTTCACG